>JAGLSW010000258.1 GCA_023135565.1 Candidatus Aminicenantota bacterium
GCAGCTTATCGCCACCCCACGCGAGTGGGGTTTAAAATCAAACACACTCCCTGCCGCGAAGCGGCTTATAGGCTCCCCACGCAGTGGGCTATAATTGTAAAGGAATTCGTTTCTCTTCCAATTTTATGTTCATTTGTTCCAATTCACGGAGCACAGGTTCGTAAATCTCCTTTTTTATGGGTATCTGTACGCCGGTGAGACCGATTTTTCCCTCGCTCATCAACTTAACCCCGATAGCCAGCGGCAAACTGACCGTCCGCGCCATCGAAGAATCACCCCCGGGAATGCCGAAGTCGATCAAAGTAGAAACGATTATGTCACGGGTTTTATCTTTGTTCTCTACGATAAACTTATGCCGCATAAGCAGCATATCTTTTTCACCTTCTTCGTAATACAATTTTTCCAGTAACAAGTGAGCTAAAATATCTAAGTAATTGTCATGTTCCGGCGTTTTTTTTTCACTGAAAAGACCTAACCAGGTCAGCTTTTCGATCACTTCCGAATTCTCCGCCAGCCCTATTTTGGCGGCGGTTTCTTTTACTACATTTTTTATATCATCCGTGCCTATTAGGCCAGCCATCATTTGTTTATATGTCAGGCCCCGCAAACCATCCACCACGGTCTCATTAATCAAGCCTAAGTCTGCTATTTTCTTAAAAGCAGCGCACCAGCCGGGATAGCGGTAAGTGCCCCTCATCACGGTCAGGGCATCTTCTAAACCGTAAATATCCATGTAAGGCAGCGAATCCCGATTAGGGTAGACTTCGAAAGCGCCCAAACCCGCCACATCCTCCACCCGGTAATTAAGGAATAACTCCTTACCGTCGATTTCCACGAACTCTCCATTTTCAAGAAACCTGGCGGAACTTTTCGAGGCCAAAAGCATGCCTTTAGGACTCCATGAAAACTTATAACCGAAAGGATTGTTATTATTCTCCGGGGCAGGGAGACCGCCGCAAAAAGAATAAAAATGTAATACCTTGCCTCCTTCTCCAATAATCTCATCGACAATTTTTTTGGTTGACATATGATCGATCCCCGGGTCCACACCGATCTCATTTAAAAACAGCAGTCCTTTTTTACGGGCGGAATCGTCTAATTTTCTCATTGCTTCGCTAGCATAAGAGGCGGTAGCCATATCTTTGTTGAAACGAAGGCATAACTCCGCTACTTTAACATGAAAAGTCCAGGGCAATAGGCTGACAATAATATCATTTTTTTCAACCAGTCCTGCCAGCGCCTCCGTATCAGTGACATCGAGCAGTACTGCTTCGCCGTTATCATAACCATTTACGAATGACCGGGCCACTTCCAATTCATTAGACGCCACGGTTACAAATAAATTTCTTAGGTCCAAGAGGTATTTTATTCCCGGTCTGCTCACCATCCCGGAGCCTAATACTAAGATTTTCTTTTTAATTTTCATTTTATGAAGTCCTCCATATACCTGTAATCAGGCGTAAAAGCCCCCCGTTGAAGAATTAGCGCTTTACGAATAGGATCAGTTAGTTTAAGGTTCTCAAAACTCTTTTCAAAATCCACTGCAGCTATGTTATCTATAAATCCTCTAAGGACAGATGAAAAATAAACCGAAGATTCCCGGGGAAATTCACAGGGCAGGTTATCTATTGCCATTACCGTAACGCCGGCCGGATGAATGCCTTCTTTATAAGCGTCTTCACCGGCAAAATAAGTAAATGTCGCCATATCCGGTTTCGTCGATTTATAGGTAATTTCCACGGCGCCTTCGATATCGCAAGTAATATCGCCGATAACACTTAGTTTTACATTTGATCCGGCTTTATTCTTTTCTATGAGATACTCTTTTGTCAACAACCGGGGGTAATCTTCCGTCCAATAAATGCACAGCATTAATACATCGATATAAGGAATATATTTGCCGAATTGGGATTCATATTTGCCGGGGTTTTGAAAATAATCCTGGAGAGAGAATTCTCCTTCCTTCGCTTTCATCATATCTTCCTCACGAAATACCACTTTATAAAAATTATAATGTTCTGCAGGCAGGTCTTTGCCGAGATCAGCCGGGGATATTTCTTTATGGGGCAGCAGATCGAAAATTTCCTGGCCGCCGATAGAGGTATTTCCATACCCGGCAAAACCGACTACCAGGGAAGCCAATCCCTCGGGCAGCCCCAAGATGGTTATGTCTTCACCCACTGTTTTCACTGCCGCGGCAGCGTCTTCTAACGAGTCGTATTCATAAGCTTGTTTTATCTTTTCCAGGGGCGTGTCGTATCCCCGCAGTTTTAATTTTTGCCCATAAGCGTGAAGCGTCTCAACCATGCCCGCCAGCCCCGCGTATTTACCGAAAAATAACAGCCGTCTATTTTGCTCGTCTAATATCCTTTCATAATCGATCAGGCTGCATTTTAGTTCCACCATCTTTTTCAGCATATCCATGTTATAAGACTGCCCTTTAATGGTATGGGAAAAGAATGCATAGGTTTTCCCTTCCTGTAAGAGATGTATAGGTATCTCTTTTACAGCCAGGATCAAATCGGCTTCGCTCAAGTCTTCATTAATCTCCGCGTGAACTTTTTCATACTCTTCATCGGAAAAAATTCTTATTTTCGAAGGTTGGACAATTACCTTAATCCCATGTTTCTCGATTAATTCTTTGACATCATCGGGAGCCAACGGAGTTCTTCGTTCCCACCGGTTCTTATCCTCTCTTCTAATTCCAATAACTTTTGCCATCGGTTACTCCTTGTATTAAATTTATTATTGTTGAAGTTTTCAATGAAAGTCTTCTAAAATAATTATATCACACCGATTGAAATTGTCAAAAGGTTAAACGGAAATGTTCAACGATAAATCCCGATAGTTTTTCTGTAAAATTTGCAGGTTTGCGCCCACTGTTCCCGGTTCCCCCCGGTTCCCTTAATAGAAAGGGTTTTGTAATAACAGTCGAGCAAGTTTCGAGATGTAAACCTTTATAAAAATTTACACGGATCCGCTCCCTATTCACAATACCAACGTTAAACTTTCGCTGCCTGAATCCGGCATGCGGTCTCCACTGCTCTCCGCGAAAAACCAATAAAAGATGTTGAATTCATGGCGGCTGTTCAATTCCAATGCACTCAACGGGAACTCCAGGTGGTACCGGTCGCTACTTACAGTAGGTGCTCCGCTGTATCTCAGGTCGGTAAACGCGCCCGACCCGCTTTCTTTATAAATCGCGAATTCCGCCGGGCGGCATTTGATCAGAAAACCGGCCTGATTATTTTTATCAACAGCCGTTTCATAGTAGTAAAAAAATTCCGGCAGCGTTAGGTGGCCGTAAAAGTAAATGTCTGTAATCACAGTGCCGCCTGCTAGTTCAACATCAAAATCTTTGAAGTCCCGGCCATTTGAAATACCCGCTTCGTCCGGGTCCGCCGGGCAGCCCGGTAGGAAGAGACAGGCGGCACATATTAATAACGTTAGTTTCTTCATCATCACCCTCCCCTCTGAAACTTTCACAGAGTCAAATTTTCCATCTCTCCCCCTTGTTCATTTCATTAGTATTGTCGAAAGTTTTCCAGGAAACTTTCTAAAATCGTCTCCGGGTCCCGGATATCCCGGGTTTAGGGGCACACGCAGCAGCGCGTGCCCCTACAAATATTTTGTTACATGGTCAAGATGAAGGCTACGATTACCAGGCAATCTCCTTTGGATTTGTAAAGAACCTTGGCGGAGGTTGAGTTTTTCTTAATACGGACTATATGGGTGCGGGTATCCCATAACTGGTTCAGGGGTTCTCCATCATGTCCATTCCAATCGCTGTCGGCATCGTGGTAGGGTTGAGGATTGGGCTCAGCCGGGCCGGCGATTTGATAACCCTGGAAAAAGGATGTTTCCGAGGAACAAAAGTAGAATGCGTTAAGACCGCCGCCAACCTGACCATCAGCCCCAAGCATCGTAAATTTGGCTCTTTGTTGGTGCGCATTAAACCCTACGAGATTCACTCCGAAGGCGCCGCAAAACATCTGGCTGGAGACCGGTTGATCATAGATATAGGTAACCTTATTCTTATTCGTCTGGTTCAGATAAACAATCACCAGGGAAACGCCTTCCGCCAAAATGGCGCCACTCCAGTACTCCCATGGGTTCATGCCAAAGCCCTGGCTGCCTGCAACCCCCGCCACTTTATAATCCCCGTTGATGCCTTCGTATAAGAGATAGAGCGGTACCTCTGCCAGATATACGAAGTTGTGTGTCCGCCCCCAATAGGGATCAGGGCCTTGACCGATTAGTTTTCCCTGGACCGACACACCATTAATAGAAACCCGTGCGGAACGGGGAGCTCTATTGGCCAGTATGTCCCAATAGAGATAAGCTTTAACCGCTTGGGCTCCTTCGGGTGCTCCCCTGAGGTTGATTACGCCGCCGCCCCGGTTGCGCAGCGATACGCCGCAGGCTACATGGTCACCCTTCAATACTTCCCGCGGTTTGATTGTTTTGTTATACGCAACCGCTTCAAGCGCCTTTGTGCTCATGGCACGAAAACCGGGTATTTTTTTCTGGATTTTTTTGTCCGGGACTTCTTTTTTCTTAATTTCCCGGGCGTATTGGTCGCTTATACCCGCCATAAACACACCCACAAAAAAAATAACCATGACCAAAATTTTCACTGGTGCTAACGATAATTTTTTCATTTAACTTCTCCTATTTTTTAAAATTCGTATTGTCGAAAGTTTTCCAGGGTAAACTTTCAAAACCCTTTATTCTACACATTTTTTGTCTCATGCCCCCTAAATAGCATAAAATTCCGGTTTCTTGTTAGACTTTATAAAAGTTAATACTTTTTTTTAAAAATGCTGCATTATAGCAGATTTCGAGATGTAAACTTTTATAAAAGTTTACATAATTCCACTTCGCCCTGCAATTTGGATTGATGGAATATTGGAATTGTGGAATTGTGGAATATTGGGATATCGGAATTGTGGAATGTCGGAGATAATCCCGACGCCTTCAGTTTACTTTGTTTTACCGGCCTCTTCTTTGTACTCGGTAGGCGTTTTACCGGTATACTTTTTAAAGGCCTTATAAAAAGCAGCCATGGTGTTAAATCCCACTTCAAACGCCACAGCATCGATTTTCTGCCGCTCACCTTTGGGACTCTTCAAAATCATTTTGACCTCTTCGATGCGGTAGGAATTTATAAAATCGAAATAATTTTGCCGCAATCTCTCATTGAGCAGTTGGGAAAGCAGGTGCGGCGGGATAGACAGTTTTCCAGCCAACGACTGTAAAGAGATACCGGCATCCACATATACTTTTTCGTTTTCCATCAATTTCCTGAGCTTCTCTATACACTCATCGGCAAAATCGCGATGCAGCGAAGAACTTTTGTACTTTGCCTTTCTTTTGAAGGGGCGTTTCTTATAGATATAAAAAGCGGCGGCAAACAGGACTAAGAGAAAAACGACAACAGCTATTTTAAAAAGGAGGGTTTGATAAAAGATAGGTTCCAGGGTAAAAGTTAGGGAATCCCCGGTCTGATCCCATACTCCCTCAGCGCTGCAGGCTCTCACCTTAAAGGTATAGGTGCCGGGAGGGAGGGCTTTATAAAAAGCGGCCCGTTCTTTGCCGGACAGCAGGTATGTCCATTCCCTGTCGAATCCCTGCAGCAGGTATTCGAACCTTATTTTTCCCGGGGACAGGAAAGTGGGGACAGTGAACCGGAAGCTCACATGCTTTATGCCTTTTAAGCTGTAGGCATCCGCTTCTAAGTAAGGGGAGAAAAAACGATCGTTAAAAAAAACCGCTTCGATCACTGCCGGGGGTGACAACTTGTTAATGTTAATCTTCTCCGGGTTGACAATCGAGATTCCTTTTTTGGTGATGAACCGAAAATCACCTTTGCCGGTTTTAAGAACCGAATTCCTGGAGAATTTATTGTCAAATTCGAGGCTTTTCAAGCCGTCCGATATACCGAAAGAGGTACAGTGAACTTTATTAATAATGCCGTCGGCAAACCGGTTCAGTTCACTTTTGCCGACACGAAGGATACCGCTGTCACTCATTAACCAGAAGTTACCCCGGCGATCTTCAAGGAACTGGTAGATAAAATCGGTAGTCATGCCATGGGCGTTGTTATATGAGAAAAATTTCCCGTTTTTGATTCTTTTCAAGCCGGCGCCGTCAGTGGCAATCCAAAAAATACTGCCGCCGCCGGCAGGCGAATCCAGGTCTTCACAGATGCATGTAACCGGGATGTCCCGCAAATAATACTCGATATGTTGCTTTGTTATTTTGCCGTCTTTAAGAACAGTGATCCCTTTGTCCGCGGCAATCCAGACGTTGCGAGACGTATCTTCATAAACATTGTGAGCCCTTTTGCCCGATAAACCGTCACTGGAAGTAAAAGATTCGAATACCCCGTTAGCACTGCGGCGTACGCTCACCCCATCGAAGGTGCCGAACCATAGGTTGTCCCGGCTGTCCTTAGTTATCGATGTCACCAGGTTATCGGCCAACCCGTCCACGGTGGTAAATTGAACAAAGTTCCCGTTTTTCTTTTGGAAAACTCCTTTGCCGATTGTTCCTAACCACAGGTTTCCTTCAGCATCCTCAGCGACGGCAGCGATACCCGTGCCGGAGAGACCGGGGAGTGCCACGGATTCGATGAGGTTTTGACCGCGAAAGCGGAATAATTTCCCGCTGATAGTGCCGGTCCAGGTATCTCCATGCCGGTCTTCGAACAGGGAAAGGGGAGTTTCTTCCGGGTAAACTTTAAATGGTTCGTAGGATATGAACTTACCGTCTTTTAACTTCCTGATGCCCGAATTGTCGGTGCCTATCCATAAATTCCTCTCTACATCTTCAAAAAGACAATTAATTGCAAAGGATTGCAGCAAGCTTTCAAAACCGATTGTGCCATCTTTTTTTTTCTTTATTCGATTCAAACCTTTTCTTGTGCCGATCCATAAGTTCCGGTCGCTATCTTCAATAATACTTGTAATAAAGTCGTTTGTTAATCCATTTGCGGTTGTATACCTTTCGCTTCTTTTGCCGGTTACTCGAAATAGTCCCTTACTTATAGTCCCGATCCAGAGATCTCCTTCATGATCTTCATACATGCTTATAATGATAACATTGTCCAGTCCCGGAAGGGCGTATTCGAAAAATTCCCCATCCTCGTATGTAAATATGCCGTTTTCCCGGGTGCCGAACAGCAAATTTCCACGGCGGTCTTCGACGATGGCGTTGATTTTTTTACCCTCCAATCCGTCAGATGCGTTATAAGCAAAAAATTCCCCGTTATAGAAGCGGTTCACACAGCCGGTAGTAAAACTGATCCAGAGATTACCTCTCATATCGTCTTTTATGCGGCGAACACCGTCCGCGGTGATGCCGTCGCTGCCGGTAAAGGTTTTGAACCGGCCCGTTTGGTAACGGTAAAGGGTTAAACAATCAGCCCGTCCGATCCAGAGGTTTCCTGCGCTGTCCACGAACAGGCTCCTGATTTCCAGTGGATAGGTTTTCTTTTTCCCGGCAAAATGTTTGATTGAAAATGTCACGCCATCAAATCTAACCAGGCCTTTGGTAGTGCCGATCCACAAGTAGCCGTCAGGCGTTTGGGTAATGGAATTGATCGTATCGGAGGGTATGCCGGCGGATATTTTCCATTGGTCCATCAGGTACTGCCCCGCTTTTTTCCCGGGGTCTAATCCGAATAAGTTACCGCCTAACAATTGAGAGATAATAATAACAGCAAATAAGTGTCGTACCGCGGCAAAATTTATTCGTTTTCCCATATTACTATTCAGCGCTCCTAAGAATGTAATAATAGACTAAATAGCTCGATATTTCAACCCTTTTTTTTTGACAAAAAAAAACGGCCGGTTTTTTCAAACCCGGCCGTTTTTTGATCTTAAGCCTAAAAAAATTTAGGGTCTACAATAAATGGGAACGGCTGTAGTGCCCATCGGTACAACATTAGTGCCGCCTTTGAGTAATTCTTGTTCTTCCCTGTCCAGGATAGTGTTAAGGTTCTGAACCGTGCTCTTTTCGAGCTTCAATTTTTTTTCTTTTTCCATCTTTAACTCCTTTTTTTAGTTTTTTATTGTAAGCGGTCATTTAACTGTTTCCAGGTTACATGAACCGTCAAGATTATAGTATAGTATAAAAATGAATTCGGAGTTGGTAAATAGCATTCAATATGGATAGCAAAATCAATTCTAATTAGATAGAGATATAGAACAAATCATTCACTCCCGGTAATTTCCATTCATAATGCCTAAAAACTATGGCAGGGGTGGTGACAGCGCTTCTCGATCAACAAAAGTTTTGTTCAAACTTTTTCGGAGGGGCGGTATGCCGCTGGCCCCCAACTTCAATTTAATGGGG
>JAGLSW010000259.1 GCA_023135565.1 Candidatus Aminicenantota bacterium
AAAACTTTTGTTTAAAAAAGCGAAAGGCCCTCTATAAAAGCTTTGATTTTTTATTGGAAAACTCTGCATTTTTTGTTATAATGGGTTTTTAGAGAATGTTAGATAAATGAGAATGAGGCTAAATGAAAACATCAACCGGGAAAGAACTTAAGCTTAAGCCCAAAAAGCTAATCCAAACGTCCAGGCAGGCGGCAGCGAATAATTCTATTAACAGGAGTGAGCAATGAGTGAAACAAGTTTCGGCAAACGATTGAAAATGCTGAGAAAAAAGATGGGCGATTCACAAAAAGAATTTGCGAAAAGAGTAGAAGTGGCCGAGAGCACGATCTCAAAATATGAAACCAACTTGAGAAACCCGGATTCTGTTTTCCTGGCAAAACTAAAAAAGAGCACGAACGTCAATCTAAACTGGTTGATAGGTGGAGAGGGAGATTCAGACTCTATGTTCACGGAAAAAGCGCCTCCCGGCATAGAAGATTTGTCTAAGCAGGTAAGCAAACTACAAAGTACTATACTGAAAGAGTTTAAAGCAATGAACACGAAGTGATTTGATTTAGATCATTTGCTGTCCGGTTTGGGATTTTCGATCTGGATAAAAATATCCCCCATCATGGCCGGGGCGATATTTTTGACTTTATAGCCTTTTTCTTCCAGGTCTTTCTTTACGTACTCCGTGTTATCCAGCGCCGGTTGGCAGTATTTCTGGAACACGTAATCCACAACTATCCTGAAAAAGGGAGAGCGGTCAACAAAATCGAATCTAAACATCGTATCCTTAAACCTATCCATATACACCTTGTCGATGTCGAAACTGGCGTATATGCTTCCTTTTGATGACAGTTCTTTTTCCTGTAAGCGGTCATACATCTCGGTAAAATGTTTGAAATCCTCGTTTTCCGCCAATTCGGAAAAAAGGATGACAAAAATTTTGTGGATAGCCTTTACTTTTTTAACTCTAAAGGTTGCGGCGATTTTTTGTAACTGCCGTTGGGTTACGTCTGTAATAGACCAGCCTACAAGGTTCGGTTTTTTTTTCTTTGGTTTTTCGTCGTTTTGTTTTTTCATGTTAGTTCCTCGTGTGTATGATAAACCAAAAAAGACTAAATGTCAACTATAAAATAAATTTTTTTTATATAACAAGTTTGCGCTGACCATTCAACCTATTTAGTTAACAAAAAAAACAGTCAGCCGTGATAAAAAACTTGACAAATGAATGTTTTGATATTATAATACTATGGTATGGCAGGTAATTTTATGCTGCCAATAATACAATAAGAATAGGAGTCAAATATGACCATTATTAGTAAGTATGGCGGGAAGTCCTATGATTTCGACATAGCCGGAATTATCGGGATTTTTCAAGAACAGGACGCAGCGGCTCAGGAAGAGTATTTGCGAGGGAAACTTGATGAACTCATCGTTGTAGAGGATTTAGAGTTGAATTTATTTAACAGGCTAAAGAGGAACTACCTGTTGCAGTGGAGGTATATAGGACTTATTTTGCAGGGACTTTTATATCAGGCTGAGAAAGACCTGGGATATAGATAGAATCTTGAATTACCAGTTATAAGTCGAAAAACCCCACCACGTGGGGAGGGTGTAAGCTGCTTCGCGGGGGGACGGCGTCCCCACCCTATAAGCCGCTTCGCGGCAGGGGCAGTGCTTTTGCTTCTAAATTAACAAAAGTTTTGTTCAAACTTTTTTAAAAG
>JAGLSW010000026.1 GCA_023135565.1 Candidatus Aminicenantota bacterium
ACTTGCGGAAAATGGGTTATAATATCCACGGAGGCAAAAAGCCGGAAATATGAATGAAATAGTAACAAAAGAAGATTTTGAACGAGTTGTCTGTGAGTTGAATAAAGAGTTAAAAAGAAGATACCATGATTTTGAAGGCATTACATTTTTCGGCTCCCGGAATAGGGATGGCGAAGCATTCGCTCCTGGCTCTGATTTCGATATTGTTGTGCTATTTTCGGAAAAACCGCATTGGAAAAAAGAGAATGAGGTGCTGGACTTAATTTATGAGAAAGAATTGGAGTATGATATTATAATAGATGCCAAAGTCTACCAGCGTGCGGAGATAAAAAAGCAGAACACCCCTTTCAGGGTGAATGTGTACAGGGAAGGGATGTTTTATGGAGCATAAAGAGGATTTAATAAGATACCGTATTTCGCGGGCTGCGGAAACCATCAAAGAAGTAGAAATGGCGATTAAAAATAAAAGGCTTTCTCTTGCAGTGAACAGGATATATTATGCTATATTCTATGCTGTATCTTCGCTTGCCTTAAGATATGGTTTCTCAACATCGAAGCATCGAGGTTTGAAAGCATGGTTCAATCAAACACAGGTGAAAACCAAAAATATAGATGTGACTTTCGGTAAGATGTATGCCAGGGCGTTTGAGAAAAGGCAAAAGGCTGATTATGATGATTACGTGGAATTTGATAAAGAGGAAGTAGAAGCCGACCTGGAAAATGCTAAAAAATTTGTTGCAGAGATAAAATCGTTAGTTTTAGTTGATCCCGGTGAGCCGGGGGATATTGAGGCAAGATAAAAATCGGTCACCAATAGCGAACAAAGGGGCAGTCCAATTTGAGGTTTTTCGGGCAAAAATGTTTACATGCACGACCTGACCCTCACGTCTACACAAAATAATCGAGGTCGGAGTAGGTTTCGCGTTCTTTGCCGGAGAACTTTTGTTTGGGGTCGTATGTGTTGACCCAGGTTTTCTGCACATCTCCATAAGGCCCGTGAGCCGCGGAATAAACCACACTGCCGGTATCATCAGTAACGATGCGCGTCGAATTAACCTGGTCGCCCAGATGATAGTAGTACTTACCCTCCACGGGTAGATATTCCGCCACCAGCTTATTGCCGAAATAAATATACTCTTTCACACAGCCCCCATTATGATCGTACTCGGCCATCAGCTTGCCGTCAAAAGACCAGATGTAATAAGTATTCGTATAACTTGCTTCCAGGGTTTTGCCGGGACTCTTTCCGGCGGTTTTCTGCTCCTGGCTTTCCAGCCCGGGGCTTTTCGGCAGGCTCCTGTCAATGCGCAAGGGGGTGCGAATAACTATCATAAGATGTAGTACCAGCGCCAATAACCGGCCCCTGTGGGGTTTCGGTTTCGCTGCCATCATAATAATTACTCGTCTGCATGTTCCCATTATAGCGCATTTCTAAACTTTTTTCACTATTA
>JAGLSW010000260.1 GCA_023135565.1 Candidatus Aminicenantota bacterium
CCAAACTTTTGAAAAAGTTTGATCAAAACTTTTCATGAGCGATACGCTTTTTTGATACTCAAAAGCCCTTTATAGGCTCCCCGCGCCGCGGGGCTGAAAAGGTTTGACCAAAACTTTTGTTTATTCGTCATTTCACGATTGACGCAGCACTACTTCGACTTCATTTTTTTAACTCTCTTTTTAGCGGGATTCGTTTTTTTATCTTTAACTTTGTCGAATTTTTTCTTTTTTTTCTTTTTCGTATCTTGCTCTTTGCCTCTCCTGTTGTCGTAAGGTTCGGCCTCTTGCGCTACTATTTTTCGATCCTTAAACATCATCCTGTTAAAAGCCTTGAGAATCGTGTCCTTGTATTCCGCTTCCGCTTCGAAAAAAGAGAAAGAATGCATGATGTCGATCCTGCCGATCCTGATGCTGAGCCGCCGCGAAATATCGTTTACAAGTCCGATCAATAAAGGCGGCGTTAGATCGTCTTTACGCCCCATGTTAAGGAAAAAACGGCTCATAGCACTGCTGCTGCCACCGCTGCCGGCACCTCCGCTGCTGCTGCCGCTGCCGGGACGGCCCTGCTCCCGGTCTCTCCTTTTATCTTTTTTTTCATCTACATTAATATCGTGGGTGTGTTTGTAATAATCTAAAAAATAATTGAATTTCATGGAAACGAAACGCTTAATAAGCTCTTCCCGGTCCAACATTTCAAGTTTCTTGTAAATAGTGGGCAAAAAAGTTTCGATCTCTTCAGTGTAAACGTCCACCTTTTCCATGTGGTCGATATGCTGAAAAAGCTGCTTCTCACAGATTTCCCTGCCGTTGGGCACTCGTTCCCGGGTGAATTTTTTACCCAGCACTTTTTCTATTTTCCTGATTTTATATTTCTCTTTCAGGTTAATAATTGCGATGGAGACGCCGCTCTTCCCGGCCCTGCCGGTTCTGCCGCTGCGGTGGGTGTATTGTTCGCTGTCATCGGGCAGGTTGTAATTGATAATATGGGTTAAACCTTCCACGTCTAAACCACGGGCCGCTACATCGGTGGCCACCAGCATCTGCAATTTGCGCTGCCTGAATTTTTGCATCACACTATCCCGCTGCGCCTGGGAAAGGTCACCGTGAATCGCGTCGGCATTGTAACCGTCGCTCATAAACTTGTTCGCGACGTCCTGGGTTTCCGCCCTGGTGCGGCAAAAAATAATGGCATAGATGTCGGGGTTATAATCGGCAATCCGTTTTAAAGCCATGTAGCGATCTTTGGCATGCACTAAGTAAAAGACATGACTGACATTCTCTGCGCCTACGTTTTTCCTGCCCACGGTGATTTCGATGGGATCGTTCATGAAACGAAGGGCAATCCGTTCCACGTCTTTAGACATGGTGGCTGAGAATAAAAGGGTGCGTTTGCCGGGGGGGGTATTCTCGAGGATACTGTCCAACTCCTCTTTAAAACCCATATTCAGCATTTCATCCGCTTCATCCAGCACTAAGGTTTGGATTTGGGAGACGTCCGCTTTGCCGCGGTTGATCATATCCAGCATACGCCCCGGAGTGGCGGCAATGATCTGCGCTCCTCTTTTCAATTCTTTAAACTGGGTATCTATACTCGCGCCGCCGTAAATAG
This sequence comes from Candidatus Aminicenantota bacterium, assembly GCA_023135565.1. Lineage (GTDB taxonomy): Bacteria > Acidobacteriota > Aminicenantia > UBA2199 > UBA2199 > JAGLQA01. Next base: position 1,610 of record JAGLSW010000260.1, read on the forward strand.
GCACGACGCGAATTCCTTTTTTGTATTTTGCATACTGTCTCAGGTCTTTTGCTATCTGCATACAGAGTTCCCGCGTGGGACTTAAGATCAATACCTGGGTGCCCGCCTCTCGATCCGGTGAAGCATATTGGACTAAGGGCAGCCCGTAAGCGGCGGTTTTGCCGGTGCCGGTCTGCGCCAGGCCGATCAGGTCGTTTTTATTGCCGACTAAGAGCGGTATGACCTCTCTCTGGATAGGCGTGGGATTCTCAAATCCCAATTCTGTAATTGCGTTTAAAATCTCCGGTTCTACTCCCAATTCTTCAAAGGAAATCGTTTGATCCAAAAAAGAGTGAGATGAACCGTTCTCGGTTTCATCGGTTTGGTTTTCCATATGACCTATTGTACACTATTTTCGACTTTATAGCAAGGGGGGCGCGCTTGTGCCAGCAATTCTCTTTTTGAAAAATT
>JAGLSW010000261.1 GCA_023135565.1 Candidatus Aminicenantota bacterium
TCAAACTTTTACAAAAGTTTGGCCCCCGGCAGGGTCGCCGAAGGCAAGGCTCCCGGCAGGGTCGCCGAAGGCAAGAAGGTAATAAAAAAATGGGACATTTAGTAGGCAAAGGCATTTACCGAAAATTAGGCAAAAAGATCGACCAACTCGCCATGCGAGCGCCCTGGAATGCAACTTTCCACGCCGTATTAAAGGAGCTGTACACCCGTGAAGAAGCTGATCTGATCGTGCGGATGCCCTACGGCTTATCGGAAATCGAAACCCTCGGGAAAATAACTAAGATTGAAGAATCCAGGCTGAAGAAGCTATTGGACGGTCTTTGTAAGAAAGGGCTGGTGCTCGATCTTTATATAGAAGGGATATACCGTTATGCCCCCTCGCCTATAGTGATCGGCATCTTTGAATTTACCATGATGCGAACGGGCAGTGATGTCGATCTCAAAACCATATCCGAACTATTTCATCGTTATTTACTGGGTAGAGAGACCTTCCAGGCCGCTAATTTTAAGAAAGGCGAGCGGATTTCCCCCATGCGTATTTTGCCTCATGAAACCGCGGTGGCGGCGGATGAGTATGTAGAGATATTAGATTATGAAAAAGCCGCCGCCATCATCGAATCGCACGATAAATTTTCGATAGGAATTTGTTCCTGTCGTCATGAGAAGCATCATCTTGGAACCAGAGGTTGTGATGTGCCTTTAGAGGTTTGTTCATCTTTCGGTTATTCGGCGGATTATTTGATCCGCAATAATCTATCGAAAGAGGTATCCAAAACTGAAATGCTGGAACACCTATCCCGTTCGCAAGAACGCGGTTTGGTGCTCAACACCGATAATGTGAAGAACAGCGTGGGATTTATGTGTCACTGTTGTAAATGCTGCTGCAGTGTGCTTTTAGGCATCCGTAAATTCGGTTATCCCAATATCATGGTGACCTCTAATTTTATAGCCCTGATCGACCCGGAGGAATGCAGCGGCTGCGGGTTGTGTGTGGCTGCCTGTCCTATCGACGCCATCGAGGTGGAAGCCCCGGACCCTTCCGCGCCGAAGAAAAAGAAGCCACCCCGGGTAGATGAAACGCTCTGTCTCGGCTGCGGCGTCTGCGCCTTGAAATGTAAAAAAGGCGCTTTGAAATTGCACCGGCGAGAGCAGCGGGTTTTTTATCCTGAGACTTCGTTTGAGCGGGTGATTTTGCAATGTTTAGAGCGGGGTACTTTGCAGTATCAATTGTTTGATAATCCGGGCAGTATCGGGCAGAAAATTTTGCGGGCATTTGTCGGAGGATTTTTGCGTTTGCCCCCGGTGAAGAAGGCGCTGCTCAGTGATTTGCTGCGTTCGCGGTTTCTCGGTGTTATGAAGGCCGGAGCCGGGAAGTTAGGCAAGGGCTGGGCCGTAGATCTTTAGCGCAGCACTTCTTGAAATTAATATAGCCACAGAGGGGTGCGGCGGCCCACCACGTGGGCAGGGTATAAGCCACCCTATGAGGAGATCGGAAAGAACTTCTTCGTTTCCAGGAAATCTTCGCGAAAAAACAAGATTCTCACGGATCAGCAGCACCACAGAGGGTGGGGCTGCAGCTCAATAGAAAATTCTTAAAAATTTTTGGTTTTCCTGTTGACGTTAAGCGATTAGTATACTATTCTATTTGTAGACAAATCTACCAGGAGGTGTAATATTATGGAGACTGCAACATTAAGAATTCCCAAAGAAAAAAGAGATATCTTGAAGATCATTTCCAGTGTAGAAAGGAGAGATCTGAAAGATATCGTTTCCGAACTGATAGATGATTATATAGAGCGGCATAAAGAAACCCTGGATTTGCTGTCAAACCCGGCCTGGGTAGAAACGATTAAGCAGGGCAAACAGGAAATTAAAGACGGCGTGAAAGGGAAATCCTTAGATGAACTGGCAGATTGAGATTAAACCCAATGCTGAGAAACAGTACCTTAAGTTAGATCAAAAGACAAGAAAACGGATCAAGGAATCGTTGAAACAATTGGAGAGTGCGGAAAATCCTTTCCGGCATAATAATGTAAAAGCTCTCAGCGGTGAACTTCGAGGGGATTACCGGTTAAGGGTTGGAAAGTGGCGTGTATTATTTTCGCCTGAGAAAAAATCGAAACTGTTGTCGGTTTATGCTATCTTACCCAGGGGGGATGCTTATTGATTGCCGGTAAACCGGTTTTTGATCTCAAAGGGGAAATTAGCCTGTCCCCAAAATTTTTCTTTTGGGCTGCGGCGTTTGTGCCTTGAAGTGCAAGACAGGCGCGTTAAGGCTGCAGCGGAGAAAGCGGCGGGTTTTTGCGTTTGCCCCCGGTGAAGAAGGCTTTGTTCAGTGATTTGCTGCGTTCGCGATTTCTCGGTGCGATTAAGGCCGGAGCCGGGAAGTTAGGTAAAGGCTGGGCCGTGGATATTTAGAGCTTCCTGTCCCGGGTTGGTTGGGTTCGGGTTCAGGTAGTGTCAAGTATTCTGTGTACATATTCTTTAGTGATATGATTATATACAATATAGATAAAAATGGACCCCGCCGTCGAAGCTTTTAACTCCGTTATCGAAGTTCTGATGAGCAGCCCCAAAAAATAGGAGAGCCCGGCTTCAAAAAAATAATAAGTTATACGTTTTGCTCCCGGGTGCAGGCTTCCAATTCTCCGGCGCGGCTGCTATTCGACTACTTCCGCGTTCTTTATCCTGCCGTTCACTTTGCCGCCGTTGGAAAGATAAACTTTTACTTTAAGATCGTCGTCTTTGACGATAATGTCGCCTTTAACTACCGATTTGTCCGCAATCGTGATTTTTAATGTGCGCACACGGCGGGAGAGACTGTGAGAATCTTTGATGATTATATCACCAAAAACAGTGCTTTCTTCCTGCAGGGTAATATCGCCGTTATGGGTTTTTATATCTTCTTTTACGGTGGTGTTTTTCAACTCGATGCCGCCGTTTACGGTAGTGGCGTCCCCGTTAATTTTTGTCCCACTGCCGCAGGTGATGGAACCGTTTATGGTAGAAGCGTCGCCATCCACTTTGGCCCCGGCTTTAAAGGAAATAGAACCGTTTACAGTAGACACATTACCGTCTACGATAGTCTTTTCACCCACGGAAATGCCGCTATTTACTGTCTTTAGACCTCTTACATCGGAATTGCTGCCGACTTTGATACGTCCGTTCACCGTTGAGCAACTGCCTTTTACCGTGCAGTCGGAACCGATGATGATATTGCCGTTTACGCTGCTGCGGCCCCCGTCAACCGTCTCCCCGTCTTCGATATGGACGCTCTTGTTGACGCTGACATTGCAGCCGGGAAGTACCAAAACAACAACTAACAAAAGACTTAACAGGTATAATAATTTCTCTTTTTTAGTCATATTATTTCTCCTTTAGAGTAATATAACGAAAGATGAAGGGAAAAGGTTCCCGCCCCGTAGGGGCTCAACAAAAGTTTTTGGAGGTGTCGGAACCTTTTTTCAAAAAGGTTCTGACCC
>JAGLSW010000262.1 GCA_023135565.1 Candidatus Aminicenantota bacterium
GAAAAGAAAAATCAAAGCTTTTGTAGGGGGGCTTTTCGCTTTTTTAAACAAAAGTTTTGTTCAAGCTTTTTCAAAAGTTTGGCCCCCGGCAGGGCCGCCGGAGGCATTAACGTTCTCCTCCACCGTGATACCTAATATTGTACAAACGATGCAGGCTGTCCGCGTGGGCAGTGCGTTTCCCTGTATGGGGCACCGGTTCTATCGTGTCGCCGCTTCGCGTATAAATATCCATGTCTTTGCACCAACCGTCGGTTTCCAATACATAAACCCGGGTCCAACCCTTCTCGACAGGCGTTCCCGGCTCCCTGAACTCTATGTGCATGCCCTCCCCCGGGCCGAAAATAGCGAGAGCATTATCTTTGCTCTCTACTAATGCTTCGATACCGCCGAACCGGGTATAAAATCCTTCCGGACGGCGCGTGTCCCAAAAGGGGCTGCGTTTCCCAAAATCATAAAAAGGAAGGCGCTGCTCCCCATCTGTTCGCTGCGGAAATCCAACCTGTTCCAGTCGTGCCGAAGCTAAAACCAATTCTCGATCTTCCACCCGGGGACAGGTTTCGGCAAAAACAACTGCCAGCCGGTCCCAGTAGATTTCCTGGTTGGTGCTGAGGCGAATTTGGCGAACGCCCCCCGGCAGAGGGGGCAGCGGCACGGCCATCCGGCGCGGCATACCCGCCGGGTAACCGAATTGTTCCAGGACCGGTATCCATGAACCGTCAGGCCGGCGCACTTCGATCGTAGGAGCGCGGTAATCCGCCCCGGCCTGCCAGGCGGCAAAATTGGTCTGCGAATAAGGGTACTCTACCCAACCGTCAACCAGCAGGACAGCCTGACCGGACCAGCTATCTAATGACCGGGGAAAAGTAATAGTCAGCACGTGATCCTGCTCGAGCCTACCGATGAAACGCCGGTCTAATTTTCCTAAAGGCGCTGCATGCAAATCCCGCTTTATTACAGCCGCGGTCACATCCGCGCCGCGCTCGTTTGTCACCGCCAGGGGTAGCGATATGTTTCGATAGAAAATAGAGCGTCCCGTGGGCAGAGGCGGGCTGATTCCCATTCGCTCATCTAAAGCCATAGACCAACCGGGCGGCAAATCGTATGCTTTCAACCGTACTGCATCTATATAGGCCACTTCTTCCATGGGTTCCATCAGCTTGATTAGCAAGCGTCCACTGCGCGGCTGCATTAGGCCGGGGGGCAGCAAAAAACGTTCCCAGGGCCGCGGTTCGGAGTATTCCCCGGGCGCCAACGCATAGCCTATTCCGCCTACGCCAAGTATATCGCTGACAAAAGCAAATTCTTTCCCGTTCCAGGCAAAGAGCACGGGACAACTGGATAACTGGCGCTGGGTCTCAAAAATACGATGGGTTTTTCCTGCTTTCAGGCTAAGTTCGGTTTGCAGCACTCCGTCAGGCCAGTCGATGGTCACGAAGTCGATACGCTTTGCCCCGCGCAGCCCTACTACTACGGGCTGCAGCCCCTGGCCCGGACCTGAGTGGCTGCGGAACGTATCCAACACCGTCCAGCGCGAATCCACACGCACCGACAATCGTGTGCCGATCCCCGATGCATTGGAACGCCACTGGGAATCCGGGTTCTCTTTACCTGATAGTTCCAAAGCAGCAAAGGAATACCTGCCGGGCCCGGGCGGCCTGAAAAAAGGAGGCTCGCCCGGCGACCAGCCGAATAGAACAGGCCCCTTAGAAGAGCGGAAAACAGCCCAGGCAGCGGCTTTGTTTTTCTCTTTTTGCCCCGCTGTCAAAAAAAGCGGTTCCAGACCGGCGCCGGTAAAGGAGGCCGCCCACAGCCCGTTAGGGCCGGACAAGAAGACGTCCAGCACACCGTCACCATCCGCATCTAACAGCGCTAAGCGGGGCTGCCACGGGGGTTCCGTACCGGTTTTTTTAGGTCCGGTTTCTTTGTTTAGGGCTTCTCCTGCCCAGGTATTGCCTGTCTTCGGCTGCCAGCGATAAAGAATCCCTTTCGTATCCAGGGTATATATCTCTATACTGCCGTCGGCGTCCACATCCCCGGCCGCGGCTGCGCCGATATCCGCCGCGGTGAATGCCTTGAATCCTTTTGCCGGCCGGTATTCCCAGAGGAGCCGGTTTTCGTATACTTCGTGGGGCGGGCGTTCGTTAATAATAATCAAATCCGCATCACGGTCGGCATCTAAGTCGGTAACGACGATCGACTTAGAGGGAGCGCCGTTACCGCCCAGGCCGTATTTGGCGGCCAGGGGCCGGAAAGTGCCGTCGCGGTTGTTGTTGAGGAGCTCATTGGGGCCGTTAGCGTTTACCGGGAAAATATCTAAGTCGCCGTCGTGGTCGGCGTCGATTAAAGCGCCGTCCACAGTGTCGAAACTGCCATTGGCGGTTTGGGTTTCAGCGGTGACGTCCTGCCAACTGCCCGTCGCATCCCGGTAAAAAAGCCGGTTTGCTCCATGACGGCAGAGGTAGACGTCAACGAAACCGTCGTTGTTTACATCGCCCCAGAGAGCGGCATTGACCGCGGTAACGCCGGCCAGGGGATGCCCCGTGTCTATGGTATACTTCCCGGCGGGATTCCCAAGCAGTAGGGCATTACCGATCCCGGCAGGCACTTCGATTGCCCCGGGAATAAATATATCAGGGCTGCCGTCGCCGTTAATGTCACATATGGTGATACCGGGACGCGCCGGTGCGCCCTGTGCCGCGGTGCGCCGCCATTTTATTTCTTTATTACCGGCAATCCTTTCTACCGGGTTAAACAGCGGGCCGACAGGTTTTTTCGCTGCCGGCGGATGCGGAAAATCGACGGCCAGCGCCTCTGCCTTGCGGCCCATCCTGGTATACTTGAACTCTATAAGGCGGGTGCGGGGATTATGTTTCAGACGCTGAAATTCCTCCATCACGGCATAGGCTTCGTCCGTTCTCCCTAATTGTCTCAGGGCCATGACTTTGCCGTAATAAGCGCTGCGGATATAAGGATCGGCGGCAATAGTACGATTAAAAAAGCCGAGCGCCTCTTTATGGCGAGAAAGCTGCGTAAGCGTATTGCCGGTGAAATAGATCGCTTCCGCGTCTCCCGGGTCTGTTTTTAAAACGGCCTGGAGATAACCGAGGGCTTTATCCGGTCGCCCCCCATGCAGCTCCAACAAACCGCAGCAATAGCGGGCGCGCAGGTGCTCCCCGTCGTTTTTCAGTACCTTTTCCAACAGGCTTAGGGCTGTTTTCTCATCGCCCTCTTTCTGACGGTTAAGAGTCGCGATAGCCAGGTTGACCTGTATGTCCCAATTGCGGGGATACTTTCGCGCCAGTTTCTCGAATACCTGCCTCGCTGCCTCGTAATCGAATTGCCCCATCAGGGCAGCGCCACGGTTGTTGGCGGCAACTGCCGCCGCATCGAGTTCTTTTTCACCTTTCGCTGAGGAACCTATAAACAAGAAGCGGGCGGTGCCCGCAGCCCATGAGGGGCCTGGGGAAAGCATCTTCGACCACGTTGACCCAAAAGCTTGTTTTTTTAGCAAACTTTCACGGGGTAGTAGTAAAAAAACGAATGCCGCTGCAGCTACTATTAATAGTATTATAGAATTATTATGTTTTTTAATCGTATGCCTCCTAAATCTTTTTCTTTATTATATAAAAAAGAGAGGAACAATGTCAATCACACGAGCAGGAATTAACGGTAAAAATTAATTTTAAAAAAAAGTTTACTTTTTTGGTTGACATTAGGGGTTTTTTATTACATAATAGGGCCTTACGGCAAACATAACCAGTTAGGTTATATTTAGCCGGTAATTAGGAGAAAAATTAATGAAAAATATAAGAAAATCTTTTTTAATGTTTGCAGCGTTTTTGTTGGTCTTTGCTTTTCCAGGTACAGCGGAATCCAACCGGGTGGCCGAAGTAAATGTCGGCGCCTATGGAGTTAGTTGGCTGCCCCAAGTATCTTACGGAAAAATTACCCTGACTGTTTCCAGGCCCGACGGAACGGTTTTTCGTAAAGTCTTCGAAGCCGGGAGCACTCCCTATTTCGATCTTTCGCAAAACAAAGGAAACAGCGGCGACGGTACTTATAACTTTGAACTTGTAGTCACCCCTTTTAGTAAACAGGTGCGGAAAGAGGGCGATACATCTGTTAGTTTCGGAGCGGAAGGCAGCAGCGTCCAAAGTCGGGAAGCCTTAGTGCAGTCCGGCGCTTTTAGAGTTCACCATGGGACCATCGTTACCGGCGGCTCCATGGAAGCGAAAAATCCTCCGGCCTATAATTCGTTAGGCGGCAGCCCCGAATCACCCGATGACCAGGTTTTTCTCGACGACCTCATCGTAGACGGCAGCGCCTGTATCGGTTTCGACTGTGTGAACGGCGAGAGTTTCGGTTTCGATACCCTCAGGTTAAAGGAAAATAACCTGCGCGTTCACTTCGATGACACCAGTTCCTCCGCGTCCTTCCCCAGCAACGATTGGCGTATCGTTATAAACGACAGCGCCAATGGCGGGGCATCTTATTTCGGCATAGAAGATTCGACTGCCGGCAGGAGGACTTTTTCCATCGAGGCTGGAGCCCCTACCCACTCCCTGTATGTCGATGACGGCGGCCGGGTGGGATTCGGCACCTCCACTCCCGTGGTGGACCTCCACGCCGTCAGCGGCAACACTCCTACTCTTCGTTTAGAGCAGAACGGTTCGTCCGGGTTCGCCCCCCAGAGCTGGGACGCAGCCGGAAATGAAACCAACTTCTTCATCCGCGACGTGACCAACGGTTCCACGCTGCCTTTCAGGATCCAGCCCGGGGCGCCCAGCAGCGTTCTCACTCTCAGGGCGGATAATAAAGTAGGTGTAGGCACCTGGGCCCCCACTTACGATTTGCATGTATCGAGATCGACTACAGCCACCTTCGGTATCGAGAACACCGGCGGCGCCGCAGCTAAGATTTCCGCCGGTTCAAACGCGGCGCAATTCGGTTCCGCGACCAACGACAAAGTACATTTTGTCGTCAATAACTCCACCAAAGTGCTGACTATCGATACCGACAGCCAGGTGGGCATCGGCCAAACGAATCCCACTCACCTGCTCGAGTTAAGCGGCGGCGCCTTTTCCGACGGTTCAACCTGGACAGATGCTTCCAGCCGGGAATATAAAAAAGATATCGAAAATCTCGAGGCCGCTGAAGCGATAGACACTTTAGAAGCGCTCACTCCCGTTAAATTCAAATATAAGAGAGATGAAAGCGACGGTCATGTAGGTTTCATCGCTGAAGATGTTCCCGACCTGGTAGCCACTAAAAATAGAAAAGGGATGAGTCCGATGGATGTCGTAGCTGTTTTAACCAGGGTTGTTAAAGAACAGCAGAAAACAATCACCGATCTGAATAAAAAAGTTAACGAACTTGTGAAGAAGTCCCAATCAGATAAATAAAAACAAACCGTTGAAAAAGCGGGTAAAGGTCTGCCCGGACATGTTGTCCGGGCAAGCTTTTCCCGCTTTTTTTTTATACTATCAAAAGCTGTATATTAAGGGGAAAGAATAACTAAATCCTTATTTCAAGACGCAGACGGCGTCCGCACCTTATGAGGGACCTGGGAAACACATCCCCGACCACGTTGACCGAAAAGTTTGTTTAACTTTCACGAAGTATTAGTAAAACGCAGCTAAAAAAAAACACCTGGAAACATTTTTTTTCATTTTTCCTATTGACATTTGTTTCATTGTTGGTTATATTTATAATCTATAATGAAACAAATCTGGTATTGTGGGGCATTTATATGGGTGCGGTTTGCATCCTAAAAAATGAAAGAAATTTGTAAAGACGGTGTCTTTAGCGTTCATGACGGTGTTTTTTGTAAACTGAGAAATTTTTAAAAAATAAAGTAGTAGTCGTCAATGTAACAAAATTGGTTATGTTCGATGGGCTGCAGGAGGTAAAAATGAGTAGAAAAACAAGAAAAGTTTTTGTAATGTGTGCTGCAGTAGTCTTGATCTTTGCTGTTTCGGCTGCGGCGGAATCCAACCGGGTGGCCGAAGTGAGCGTCGGTTCCAACGGCATCCATTGGCTGCCTAAAGTGTCCGGCGGCAAAATATTCCTGACTGTTTCCCGGCCCGACGGCACGGTGTTTAGCAAAACCTTCGAATCCGGCGGCAGCGCCTATTTCGATTTATCGGAAAACAAAGGCAGTATCGTTGACGGCTCCTATAATTATGAACTGCGCCTTGTCCCCAATGAAGTAAAGTTACGCAAAGCGGGCGAAATCGACGGCAATCCCGGTTTGAGAGATAGCAGGCGCACCACGGAACCTTTAGTGCAGTCCGGCGCTTTTACCGTCCGCGGCGGCTCCATTGTCACCGGTGGTTTCCTGGAACCCGGCAAACAGGGGAACCGGAACACAAACCCGGCGATAGTGCAGGGCGACGACGGCCCCGAACTACCGGATGACCAGGTCATCCTCGACGACCTTATCGTAGACGGCAGCATCTGCGTCGGTATGGACTGCGTAAACGGTGAGTCTTTCGGTTTCGATACCATCAGGTTAAAAGAGAACAACCTGCGTATCAGGTTCGTGGATACCAGCAGCACCTCTTCTTTTCCCTCTCGCGATTGGCAAATTACGGTCAACGACAGCGCCAACGGCGGGGGCAACTATTTCGCTATAGAAGATATAGACGGCGGTAGGAAGCCCTTTTTAGTCGAAGCCGGAGCGCCCACCAGCTCTCTCTACGTAGACGACGGCGGCCGGGTCGGTTTAGGCACCTCCACTCCCGTGGTGCAGCTCCACGTGAAAGACGGCAACACACCCACCCTGCGTTTAGAGCAGGACGGTTCATCCGGGTTCACTCCCCAGACCTGGGACGTAGCCGGTAACGAAGCCAACTTTTTTATCCGCGACGCCACCAACGGCTCCACGCTGCCTTTCAGGATCAGGCCCGGGGCTCCCAGCAGCTCTATCGACATCGATTCTGACGGTAACGTCGGTATAGGCACCGATGACCCGCTATTCGAATTGCATGTAGTAGAAGCTGGCAATAGCCTCATGGTGGTCGAAAATACCTCCTCCGGCATCTCGGGCAAATTCGCTGCTGCCGGCAACGCAGTGCAGATCGGCTCCAGGGGACCCGAACCGCTCAATTTCCTGGTAAATAATAGCTTGGTGGTAATGAGGTTAAACGCCGACACCGCTGATGGACAGGTTGGCATCGGTATTGATATGGGGACTGTTTCGCACTTACTACATTTAAAAGGCGGCGCTTATTGCGACGGCGGCGACTGGATTAATGGTTCCAGCCGGGAATATAAAAAAGACATCGAAAACCTCGATGCCGGTGAAGCTCTGAACACTTTAGAAGGTCTCACTCCCGTTAAGTTTAAATATAAGAAAGATGACAGCGACGGCCATGTGGGTTTCATCGCTGAAGATGTTCCCGACCTGGTTGCCAGTAAAGATAGAAAAGGGATGAGTCCCATGGACGTAGTGGCTGTGTTAACCAAAGTGGTGCAAAAGCAGCAGGAAACCATCGACTCTCTTAACAAAAGAATCGTAAAATTAGAAAAAAAATCTCAAAAAGATAAATAAACGATCTTTTAGACTTTGCGCGTAAGACGAAACCGCCTAACAAGGGGGGATAACGTCGAATAGCGCAGCACGTGCGACGCACGGCACTAAGGTCTTTAAGACAAAAGCGGGAAGCGGTTTGACCCGGATATTAAGCCGGGGAAAATCCTTCCCGCTTTTTTTTTGCCGGGGAGAGTAGTGAAAGCCTAAATTTTTCCAAATCGTTGCATAGAAAGGATCTTTTAAGCTTACCGTTATTCTTACTCCATACCGGAATAATCCAGTTATAGCCTGCAAGACAAGTGTGCTTTACTGAATATGTGAGCACGACATGCCCCGGTTTTTTATCCAAATGTCACATAAATTATTTTATTTTTAACCAAACGGTTGAAAAATACCTCCGTATTTGATATAATCCACTCCTAAACCAAAAAAAATCTGAAAAAGGAGGAAATAATGAAAAAAAACAGATTTCAGTTACTTTTGGGAACACTGCTGGCTATTCTTGTTTTAGCAGGCAGCACAAGCGTTTTTGCGTACATCATGGGTAACGACGCGCCGGTCGCGTTTAACTCACCCTTAAAGAGTGCAGAATCCGGTTCTGCCATGACCCTCGAGCAGTATGTCGTTTCGGGTGCAGGTTATTACTTAGATTCTTATTCAGACTTTGTGCTCCTGTTGAACCGGGTTGAATTATGGGATTCGAAAACCTACGGCTTTAACGAATTGCAAATCCTGGTCGACGGCGCGTTGACAAAAATGAAAAACGCAGGGCAAACCTATTCCGGTTTAGTCGAAACCGCGGATGCGACACTTTATAACGAAATCGCCGTCGCTAAATTGGAAAGCCTCGATTATAAGGCTTTCAGGGTAGCAAAGGGTTTGAACAGCGAAATTTTCGATGAGGTTGAAGCAGATTTAAGTAAAGGAAACATCAGGGCTATTTTTCACCGCTTAAAATCCGATGTGGAAAATATCTCAGTGAAATTAAATTTGCTGAAAGAAGAAATCGAAGCAAACAAATTTCCTTCTATACCTCTTCTCTGGGAGATTAATTCCCAATACGCTCAAACCCTACTTTATGGGCAATACGCCGCCCAGGTGTTCAACTCGATTAAACAGGAAATGTAGTATGAGTCCATTTAAAGCTTTCTTTTCGATCGAATCAAAAAGATTCTTTCGTCTAAAGAATATAGCTTTTTTGCTCATTATGCTGCTCTTAATTACTTATTTTGTCCAATCGGGAATCGGTGAATATAAGGATTCACAAAAAAACAAAGAGAGATTCCATGAAATCGAAAAATTCAAAGTTCGCCAATATATTAACTATACCCAATACGGCACCTATGGCTTCAGGTTATTACTGATCTCTTCCCCCTTGAGTGTCCTGTTCAATAATTCAGGCGTTATATCGGAATTAACATCCTATGTGGATTCAGGTGAAAGATTAAAAATTTACAAATCTCTAAAAGGCGAAAATCTATTTGTTGAAAAAGCCGACGGCTTCAATGACTTTTCCGGGATTATATTCATCCTGGGAAGTCTTATCGCCCTTTATTTTGGATATGACTCTTTCCGTTACAAAGAATATCTAAAATTCTTGTCCAGCTTTATTCATCATAGGAAAATTTTTCTCTGCATTTCGATTTCAAGGATCATTTTACTTTATCTCTTTTTTCTCTTTACAACAGCCTTCTCATTAGGCCTGGTTAAAATTAACGGCATCTCTTTTGGCAGGAATGATTATTACTGTTTGCTTATTTACCTGTCGGTCATCTTGCTTTTAGTCCTGTTCTTTTTTGCCGTGGGAACTTTTTTAGGAACCTCCAAATCGAAGATCGGCAGCGCCGCTGCCTGTATCGTCATCTGGTTTATCACTATCTACTTTGTTACCGCAGCTATCGACACCCTGGTTCATCAACAAGCGAAAAGCATCACCTCTACCTACGAATTAGAAATGGAAAAATTGAAAATATTTTCTCAGTTCGAGAAAAAAGCTATAGAAAAGGAAGGTAGATATAAACCCGAAAACAGGAAATCAGAAAAAGTTCACACCCTGATCGAAACCTATTGGAAAGATGAATTTGCGAAGATACAGGCCACGGAAACCCAAATGATAAATGAGATGAGAGATCGAATAGAAGGCTTTCAAAGACTTTCTGCGCTGTTCCCTACATCATTTTACCTGTCGGTAAGTAATGAAATCAGCAGCCGCGGGTTTAATAATTTTATCGAATTCTACTCCTATGTGCAGGAACTGAAACGGCAATTTATCCGCTTCTATCTGAACAAAAAATTCTATTCCAACCACGAGAAAGTGGAGTCTTTCGTGAAGGACGAAGAAAATTTATTTTATGCCGGGAGTACACTGCCCCGCTATTTCGGGCTGGGCCTGGCATTGAATATCTTCTATATTATAGTGCTCTTTGCGTTCTCTTATTCAGGGTTTAAAAAATCTCTCTTTAATATCGGTGAAAAAAAGGTTCGCAGGTATGATAAACTGCATATAGAACTCAAGACAGGAAAAGTTACCGCCTGTATCACTTCATCGCAGCAGCTCAGGGAGCTTCTCTATAATTTCTTATCCGGGAAAAGTAAGGACTTCGCCGGGAAAATAGAGATCGACGGCGCAGCACTTGAAATAGGAGGGAAAAACATGAAGGATTTCGTTTACTTATGTCATCCGGAAAGTATTCCCCCCGACATAAAGGTCGGGGATTTTACCTCCTTCTTTGTAAGATTACTGCGTGTGCCTGCCGGGAAAGCGAAAAAAATTGTCGGAAAAAAGAACCTAATTAGCAATAGGAAAAAAGGAATTTCCGAACTCGATGATGCCGGCAAAAGTGATATATTGTTTGCACCGGCGCGGTTGAAAAAGAGTAAGATTTTCCTGATTAATGAGATTGAAAAAGGGATGTCGCAGACTTTTACCAACAGGTTGATCGAGAACATAAACAAGCTGCTGCGGCAGGGAGTTGTTATTTTGTATCTCTCGAGCAACCTCTATTTTACCGCGAAGATCAGTGAGAAAATGGTTGTTCCCGATGATGAAAAGATTGAAAACATCTTAAAATAAGTACTCGCTAAAAGATTTTGAGATTTTGCGGGGGCTGGGGGCTCGCTGCCCCATGCCCCCGCGGGCAGGGAGACTTTTCGGTCATTTCCCCAATCTTCCAAATCCAACATTCCCGTAATCCGCAAGCCATTTTTCCAATTGCGAGCGTAGCGAGCTAAAATATCGTCTTAAAAAAAATTTTATTTTTTTGTTGAAAAATATAACCATTTAGGTTATAATTAGGGGATAAAAATAAAAAGAAACCTTAAGGAGTTTTTACTGGGTATGCCCGGCAATTTGGAATTGTTTGAAACAACGCAGTTTCGAGTTTCTGATTTCCCGGCTTTTGGTGCGCCACCACCCCTGCCGGGGGCGCGAGGAGGTAGTTATGAACAAAAATATAAGCGGCCTGCGTCCGCATCCTATCAAAGTAATAAGAATAACGGGAATGCTTATACTTTTCCCGGTGATATTTTTCCCGGCGGTAATGAATCTATCAGCCGTGGAAAAAGTAGAAAAAAAAATAGCTGCTGTTTCGGATACCATCTGTGAGATTGAAAAATTAGAAAGTAACCGGGATCCCAAGTGCCATGCCACTGCCACCCGGTTGGAAAATTTTATGTACGGCACAAAACTTGCTCCTGAAACGCGGTTTTTGAAGGTAGAGCTGCAAAAGAAACTGCTGCTGCATTTGTGGAAAAAGGTTTCCGATACCGAACAAACCGCCGGGGAATCCGCAAAGGCCCCGGTAGATTATTTTCGTGATGAGATGGGCAAGTTATTAAAATATTCCCGGCAGCCCGGCGGCTCCCTACTTATTTACCTGGGGGAGCGCCATAAAGAACCCATCACCCTGTCCAAACGTGATATGGATCATTATGGCAGTATCGCTTATGCGCTGCGGGCCATCCTGGCGCTGCAGCAGGAGATGCTGTTACGCACGGATGTTTACCTGATACCCTTAGATCAGCCCAGTATCGCCGCTCTGAAAGAATTTGTCGATATTTTTACCTTAACCGTATTACAACTGGCTGACCGGCAGGCGCGACTTTCCGACTTGTATACGCTTACCCCCCAGGTTTTCCGGGAAGCCTGGAATAACGTGCAGAACTCGGTCTCCCGGCAGCAGCTTGCCTACGCGGATTTTTGGAAATCCCCGCTCCAACCGGCAAAACAAGCCTCCCTGGAACCGGCTGTCAAGTTCGCCACCATCCAAAAAATAATCGCACAGAAGGTCAAATCTTATGAAGCTTACAATAAGATTTCGATGCAGGTGTTTTTGAGGAACCTGCAAGTTTATTTTGCCCGGCACAGGTGGCCCGCCGACGCGGGTGAAGGGCAAAAGTTCAAGAACCTTTTCACCGAAGCTATGGTGGCTTTTGCTTTCGACAGTTTAAAATATGCCGGAAAAATTGCCGCGGCTAAAGGTCGCCCCTTTATCCGCGAGGACGATGTAGAGCAGATGTGGCAATCATTTGTCCCCTTTGATATTAATGAATACGAAGATGTTATCTTTTTTCCCCGGCTGCAGCGTTCAGGCAGCCTGACCATCGAATCCTACGATTGTGATGCCTTCCGCGACAGCGGTATTCATTGGCGTTATCTGCAATTTGCCATCCAGGACCACAGTGCTGAATTATCTATCGAACCTGATCCTTTTGCCGCCGAATTCCTGGCCGAAGGCATTGCCCAGTTCGGCGTCCTGGTTTTACGGCTTGCCGGGGATACTGCCAAAAAAGAGGGTGAGAGAATGCTCAAAACCGCGCATTTAGAAAAGGCGCTGCAAGAGGTGCAGCGGCGGATTTTAGCACACAGCAAAGTAAAACCCGGTGATAAACCTGCCGGCAGCTTAGTGTCCAGCCAAAATGTCACCCGCCTATCCGGCGGTAAAACCTATTTCAGCGATGTCACCGAAGCAGCGGGTATTGTCTTTGAACACCGTTCTTCCGACTGGCTCAGCCGCCTGCTGCGCAGCTACCTCAAGAAAAGCGCCACCGTCGGCACCCTTTCGGTTCCTCCTGCTTTTGGCGGTTCCGGGGCCGCCGCCGGGGATGTCAACCGGGACGGCATACCTGATCTGCTTTTATTAAGCGGTTCCGGCAATGCGCTTTATATAGGAGACGGCACAGGACGTTTCCGCGACGTCACCGCGGAGGCGGGCATTGTGTTCCGCCGCCCGGACGGTTCTTTTGGAGAACCGCGGCAGCCTATTATAGCCGACTTCGATAACGACGGTCTCCAGGACATTTTGATCACCTATGCAAACGACAACCACAAATTGTACAAAAACCGCGGCAAAGGGAAATTTGTCGATGTCTCCGCTGCCGGCGGACTTGGCGGTAAAGGTCTTGTGGGTGGACCTGCCGCAGTATTCGATTATGACCGGGACGGCCTGTTGGATATTTACATCGCTTATTTCGGCGATTATCTCCACGGCAAGCTGCCGAACTTGAGCCGCAGTAATCTTAATGCCCTGCCCAACAAACTCTTCAGGAACAAAGGGAACATGCGTTTTGAAGACGTAACCGGGAAAGCTGGAGTAGGCAATACCGGTTGGGGACAGGCGCTTTCTCATACGGACTTCGATTTAGACGGTTGGCAGGATATTATCGTGGGCAACGATTTCGGTGTCAATGTGTATTACCGTAACCGCGGCGACGGCACTTTTGAGAATGTGGCCCCGGTTTTAGGCACGGACAAACCTTCTTTTACTATGAATGTAGGCATTACCGACCTGAACCGCGACGGTTATCCCGACATCTATATCTCCAACATCGTCACCATGGTTAAGGATGAAAAATACGTGCTGCCCGGGGCAAACACTACCATGAAATTCGATCCGGCCAAATTAGGCCGCATGAGGGTCATCGAAGCCAATGATCTTTTCCTATCCAAAAGTGACGGCGGAAGTACCGGTGCCGGGAAACTGCCATCTTACGTTCTCTCCGACTTAGTGGGCAGGGGATTCTCATCCACCGGCTGGTCCTGGGACGCGGATTTTTTCGATTTCGATAATGACGGCGATGACGACCTGTACTGTGTCAACGGCATGAACGAATACAGCGTTTATTCAGACACCCCCTATTACACCAGCGTTTTTAAAGAGAAGCGTGAAATCCGGCTGCCTGTTTATGAGAAAGAGTCCAATGTTTTTTTTGTCAACCAGGGCGGCAAATTGCTGAATTTCTCCAAAGAGAGCGGCGTTGATTTTTTGGGAAATTCGCGCAGCACTGTTTATTTAGATTTCGACAATGACGGCGACTTAGACATCGTTTTGAACAATTACCACGGCCCGGCCAGGGTGTACCGTAATAATTCCCAGCGGCTGCAGAATCATTGGATAAAGATCGAGCTTACCGGCGACCCTGCCGGGAAAAGCAACCGCGATGCCATAGGCGCTAAGATTATCGCTTTTAAAGACGGCAAGCAACTGGCCTGGAGGGAGATCAGGGGAGGTCACGGTTACCTATCTATGGACCCCAAGACGCAGCATATGGGGTTAGGCAAAGCAGAAGCGGTAGATATTCGTGTCACCTGGCCCAATGGTGAAACCTCGACCTATAAAAATGTTCGTGCCGACAGGACCTATCACATCGAGCAGGGCAGCCCCGCCCCGCGGCCCCGCGGCACGGGCAGCCTATAAGGGACTTTCGAGTAACAACCCTGCTCCTCCAAGAAAAAATTTGTTAACCCTACTGCAGACCCCTTCACGTGGGGAGGGGTTAAGGGAGAGGAGAACTTGTACCGCCAAAAAAACTTTGCTAATCCCACAGCGTGGAGAGATTTGTCCCGGCTCTGCCGGTTTATAGAACCGATTGTTTTTTGTCCGCTGTTCATTTCATTACCTAAGAACCGGGAGCAGCCGCTTCTTCGATGAGTTCTATCAGCCTGTCGGCGGCCTTGAGCGGGGCAATCTTTTCTACCTTTTTGCCCTTCTTGAAAATATAACCGCTGCTTTTGGAAAAAGCGACGCCTATATCCGCTTCCCTGGCTTCGCCGGGGCCGTTCACTTCACAGCCCATTATGGCGGCTGTTATTTTTTTATCCGTTTCGATACCTGCTGTTTTCTTTTCTACCTCTTTTACGATAGCAATGAGGTCTACCGTGGTGCGCGAACAGGTGGGACAGGAGATGATTTCTATTCCTTTATCTCTTAGACCGGTAACTTTTAATATCTCCTCTGCCACCCGGATTTCTTCCACCGGGTTATCGGTTAAGGAGACGCGGATAGTATCGCCGATGCCGTCCAGCAGCAGGCTGCCGATGCCCAGCGCGGATTTAACCGTACCGGAAAAAAAGGTGCCGGCCTCTGTGATTCCTAAATGTAAAGGGTAGTCGCATTCTTTGTCGATTAAGCGGTAGGCGGTGACTGTTTCCCTGACATTAGATGATTTTAAAGAGAGTTTCATATTAAAAAAACCGTTGTCTTCGAAAAACTTCACCTTATCCATTACCGACCTGACCATGATTTCCGCTTTGGTTCCTTTTTGCTGCCGGTATTTTTTTTCGATGGACCCGGAATTCACCCCGATGCGAATGGGGATTTTTGCCTGGTTAGCCAGGATTAGAATTTCTTTTAGTTTCCCGGGACTGCCCATGTTGCCGGGATTGATCCTGATGCCCTGTGCTCCAGCTTCGATGGCGCGCAGGGCCAGGAAGGCGTGGAAATGAATATCCGCTACTACCGGCAGCGGGGATTTTTTTACTATGTCCGCGAAAGCGGTTAAGCAGTTTTTATCCGGTATTCCTACTCTAACTATTTCGCAGCCGGCTTGTTTTAGGGCTTCGATCTGTTTCAGTGTGGCTTTGGCGTCGCCGGTAGGGGTAGAGGTCATAGACTGGATAGAAACCGGGTGTGTACCGCCGACACCCACGCCGCCGATAAAAATTTCTCGTTTCATAAATAGATTATAGCAGAATGTTGAGGTTTCGTCGAGCGGACGGCGGGGGTCGGCGCACTCCAACCTATGAGGGGCCTGGGAACAGTATCTCCAACCAGGCTCTGACCAAAAGTTTGTTTTTTTGCCGAATATCTTGAAATTTTATACTATTTGTGTTATTTAGTAATCTTATACTGGAAAAGGAGGTACTAAATTTATTATGCCGACGCTTGAAAAGATAACATTATCGGAGTTTCAAGATTTGTTAGGCCACGTTAAATTCCCTGCGGAAACTCGTTTAACAGTCACTTTTGAGGACAACAAATCAGCCTTAGAAATATTGAAAAAGAAACAGGCGGTTGCAGCGATGCGAAGACTCAGGGGATCAGGTAACGGTAAACTTGTTGCCGCCCTGTTAAAAGAACGTGAGCAAAAAACAGGCAAGAACTTGTGCACACCTAATTAAAAAAAGTTTGGCCCCCGGAGGCTTAAAATTTTTTTTGGGGTTGACTGGAAGCAATAAAAGCATTATATTGTAGTCGGAGTAAAAAATGACCACAGTTGAAATAAAATCAAGACTGCATGAAGGTATCGAAAACATAAACGATAAAGATTTTTTGCTTTCAATAAAAAAATTAGTAGACGAAAAAAATACACCCCCAGCGCCGCTGGAATTATCGAACCGGCAGTTGGAGCAGTTAGATAATGCCAAAAAACAAATAGAAAAAGGAGACTATCTGACTAATACTCAAGCAGATAAAATAGTTGATGAATGGTAATAATTCCAAAAAATCAAAAAAGAAAATCCTGTTACTGCTGCTGCGCGTCGCGGTAAGCGTAGGCCTGATCGGCTATTTCTTATACACTCTCTCTATAGACGAAGGCAGCGTAGGCGCGGCCCTGCAAAAATTCGGCCGCGCTTTTTCCGGCGCTTCTTTGATATGGCTGATCCCCGCTTTCCTGCTGCATACGGTAGGTTTCAGCCTGATCAGCCTGCGCTGGAAAATCCTGCTGAAACCCCAGGGAGTAAATGCAAAATTCAGCCAGCTTTTCAAATACTATTTTATGGCTGCTTTTTTTAATACGATCCTGCCTTCCACTATCGGCGGCGATGCGGTGCGGGTTATCGAAAGTAAAAAATTAACCGGCGATACCGGCACTTCCATGATGGTGGTGATTATCGAACGCCTGACCGGGATGATGGCTTTGGGCCTGATCGCCGCTGCTGCCTTGATTATAAAATTCTCCCGCCGGAGCGGCCAGGAAGAACTCACCTGGGGCTTTGTGCTGGCTATATTGGGCGGGTTTGTCCTGCTGGCCTACCTGGCCCATCCCAAAGTGGCGCCCCGTATTCTGAAGTTTTTAGGAAAATTCCTGCCCGTGAAAATTCATTCTTTCTTAGAGAAAGCCTACGGGGCAGTGGCTATGTATTACCGTCGCCCCCGGGCCTTGTTCCTGGCCCTGAGTGTGAGCTTGCTGTTTCAATTTAGCATGGTGGTTTACTATTATCTTATCGCCCGGTCGTTGGGGCAGGCGCCCGAGCCGGTGGATTTCCTGCTAAAAGCGCCGGTGTTGGTTTTCCTGTTGATGACGGTGCCTTCTGTTAACGGCATCGGGGTGCGCACACATGTGTTTACCCACTTGATGAAATTTCCCGGGGCCGTATCGCTTTCAGTTGAGGTGATCGACTTAGGCATGAAGTATATTTACGCCTTGTGCGGCGGGTTAGTCTTTCTGCTACACCGGGGGGCAGGAAGGAATCGCGGCCCCCAAAAAGCGGCCCACAGATTACACTAATTCACACAAATTATTCTTTGCCTCCGGCGGCCCC
>JAGLSW010000263.1 GCA_023135565.1 Candidatus Aminicenantota bacterium
TGATCAAAACTTTTGTTTAATTTCAACGTCTCTAATGTTTTATGATGCTTGTTTTAACTCTATCGTAGATACAAAAGAGTCATACATCTTTAAAGCAATGGCGGCTGCTTCAAATATCGCGTTTTTATCTTCCATCAAAAGCATTTTCCATTTGTTTAACTCTAAGCCGGACATAGAGTAATAGGGCGTCGATATGCGGCAGTATGCCGCAAGAAAAGCAGCCCCTATCTTAAAAATCAGGGTCTCTTTGTCGTAAATATCAGGCTTAAAAGGGGTCTCCTTTTTATACTCCCGGCAGTACCGGTTGAACACGAAATATTGAAAAAGCAGGTAATAAAAATGATCGGGATCCTGCCCTTTAAAATCCTCGATCTTAAAATCGAAATCGTCATACTTTTTTATATCCTTGAAATATTCAAAAACCTTGTCCGCGGTTATTTCCGGCGGGTATCTTTTCGGTTTTTTGATTTCGGGCATGTCAAAATTTTGCAGTTGTTTGATATTGTAAAATGTCTCGATCTGCGGGACGCGGTCTTTTTTGATTATAACCGGGGTGCCCTTTTCCCCTTCTTTAGGCTGGATTTCCTTATCTTTTAGATAGGATCGCGGCAGCCAATAAGGGCAAAACCCGGTTGTATTTGAGCGCAGCAAAAAAAAGTTAACTCCTCGGAATTCTTTTTTAGTCCGGTAATCCATGGGCCAGGGCTGGCACCAAACCGCATGCCAGGGGACAATTTTTTGCTCTAACTTCCCTATAAAAAAATCATTGATGCGCTCTTTTAGATCGAAATGACCAAAAACCCGTTTATAATAGTAAGAGTCAATATCAACCCGGATATTAAAACCTAATAGCTCTTTAAAATTTACTTTCTGGTTTTTCATTTTCGTACCTCGTTTCTTGTTTTTACACTCTCCCAAAATTCAGGGAAAGGTAAAACTTGTGAACTTAATTCTTGTGGTCTTTCTTCTTTTAAAGCTGATCGGTAACAAAACCCGATTAAAGAGGCGGAAAAATCTGATTTCATAAAGTGCCTATCTCCGTCTATTTCTATACCGATAACAAATTTAACATCACCTTTTCTTATGTGCGTAATAAGGCGATTTAGTTTTGTCTCGGTATCAGCCGTCATTTAACTCTCGCTATTTTAAGTTTTCCTGCTCTAAACCCAAAATGTAATCAACTGCCTTTTGCGCCTGGGATGCGGCAAAAACAATAAATTTCGGATCGTTTTTTAATTCTTCCAACCAGCTTTTAATATATGCGGCGGAAATGTCAAGTTTTTTTTCTTTGATCCCGGCTTCTAAATTTAAAAAACAAGCTCCTATCTCCGCAACCAGTTCTTCTTTAGAGTATTGATGAGAACCGAATATGATTAATTTTGTTATACCATCACGGTTTAACCGGGATTTGTGGCCGGTGCTGTGAATAGATTCATGGAAAAGTACGGAGTAATACTCCTCGGATGAATCGAAATCCCCAATATCAGGCATTTTAATAATATCATCTTTAGGGTTGTAGGCCGGTTCTCCTTTATTTATGGGGGGCATCGTTTTGTATTTTTTTAGTAGGCTTTCAGCCGATTGGATCGGATTATTTTTGTTCTCCGGTGGGGCCGGGATTTTTGCCGCCGGTATTCCTTCGGTTTGGTCTATATTAAAAACCCGGTAGTACTTTAAAAGAGGTTTTCCACTAATGACTTTTTCTCCTCTTTGAATTTCGTATGGACTCCAGTTTTGCAGGTCGTCGGCATCTTCTTTTTTTAGAACTTTTTCAAAGAATTTCCAAAAAGCTATGGGTGTAGACTTAGCCCCTTTTTTTACATATCCGCCGAGATTTTTACATTGATTGAAGGTCAACCAGAAAGGAGAAGAATATTTTGCTAATAATGAGGTCGCCATTAGTAAAAGACTGTTTATACCTCGATAGTTTTTCTTTGTTAGAAGGTTCTTTTGATAGGCTCCGGGGCCGAAATAGCTCCAGCTTTTCCGCCAGGGGATGACGCCTTGTTCAAGGCTTTTTATAATGGTATCGGTAATTAGTTGATAAGCGTCTTTTAAATTATTCATTTTGTTTTTCTCCTTAATGAAAAAACACCGGGGGACGCGGACTGCGTCCCCGGCGATAAGACAATTTTAGAAATACTTGCGCATAAGCTCCTCGGCTCGGCGCTTCCCCGCTTCCGTAAAAACTACGCTTTTAGATTTCCAGTGCTGGGTAATCAATTGCCTTTGTTCAAACTCGTTGAGTATCTCGAAAGGATACCCTTTCCAGGACCTGAAAAGTTTCTGTCCCGGGTTTTTGCGGGAGTCTTCCTCCCAACCGCTGAGATACAGCACTAAAAGGTTTAGGTCTTTTAATCTTTCATCCATTTTATTATATCCTCCTGTAATGAAATGTTAATCTTTTCTTTTGTGTTCATTTTTCTGTTTACCTCGCTATATACATAGCAAGTTCGGTGCCAATAATTACATTATTGTAATTTGGAAAACCGTTGATAATAAAGGGTTTACAGGAGATTGAAATACCCAAAATAAAGCAGTGACAAAAAGTTGCATTTTTGCAACTTTTAGGCGGTTTCGGGGCGCCAAAAGCCTTGTCAGTAAAGGGTTTCAAGGCTAACAAAAATTGTCAAAATTGGTGACAAATTTTGTCACTCTTTTTCAATATACTTCTTTTGACGGGGTTTTCTTTGCCGGTTAATCCTTTCGAGATGGTGAAGGTTTGTTTTTTATAGGTTTTTGGGTTTTAGGTTTGGGGTAGGCGTTGGGGACGGCGGCGGTCAGGCTGTGGGTGTTTACGGCTGCGGGCGCTCTTCTTTTTTCTCGGTTTACGGGGTGCCCCGGTGGTCGTTGCCCCGGCTCGTCGATTCCCGGCAAGTGATTTTTTTACAGTCTCCGGGGTACCCGGTGGTCGTTGTTCAGGTTCGCCCGTTCCCCGGCAGGCGTTTTGTTTTCGATTTCCTCCAGCAAAATTTTTTTCCTTATTTGGGGCTTAACTGGAAAAAATTGCGGCTTCCGGGTTCAGTCAACAGCGCAGGCAGCGATTTTTTTTGCCTGCGTAAAAATTTTTTTTTTAATTATAAATTTTTTCATTGCATCGCCGCCGCCTGCCCGTCGTTTTTTTTACATCAAAGCTGGCGGCGGCGATGTGACGAAAATCTTTAGCAAAAAAAAAATTTTTATGTACTGTTGACGGGTCCAGGAAGCCGTAATATCGTTCTTAAGCCCCAAATAAGTAAAAAAAATTTGAATATTAAAAAATCTATAAGCTGGCCGTAATGCTCGTCCTGGGGAAGCAGGAAAAAAGAAAACAAATCTATTTCGCCCGCGGCGGTATCGATAAACCGGGGCGTTCCGAAACATACAAAAACAAATCATGCAAAACTAAGCCCCGATAAGTTCCCAGGTACGTGGCTTTGGATGGGGGCAAAACCCTTTATTGATGCGGGTGGCGAGAGGTGGCGAAAAGTGGCAGGCGGTGTCGTGGTGGTGGCGGAAAGTGGTCAAAAGTGGCAAGAAGTGGCGGGCCCCAAATAAAAAAAAATCAAGTTGCGGCGGCAGGTGGCAGGATCGTACCAGCGGGTGGCGAAAAGTGGCGGAAAGTGGCAGACACGAATACACTACCGGCATCATCATATCGACCTACGACGAAATTACTTTGCCTCCGGCGGCCCTGCCGGGGGCCAAACTTTTGAAAAAGTTTGATCAAAACTTCTTATTAGTTAGAATCAAAAGCGCTCACACGCTGCCCCCTGCCGCGAAGCGGCTCATCGCCCCCCCACGCGAGTGGGGTTGATCAAAA
>JAGLSW010000264.1 GCA_023135565.1 Candidatus Aminicenantota bacterium
GCCGCCGGAGGCTAAGAGGGTGGGTACGCCGGAGGCTAAGAGGGTGGGTGCGCCGCACCCTTGTCCAACTCTACAAGATAAGCGGTGGGCATCTCCGCACTATCCAACTTATCGAATAACTTTTCATTAAAATAACGGTTTATTTCCACCAGATCTTCTCTTTTACCAGCCAGACCGGCAAAATAATTGAGAAATACATAGGCTGTGGTTAAAGATAGATTGCCGTTGGGAACGATCTTGTATTTATAGTTCCTGTCTTCAGCAAAACGGGTCACTTCCTCCAGGGTAGGCAGGCTGCATTCCAAATGCTCTTGCGCCCAGGAATAGCCGGTCTTTTCGATGATTAAATTCATACGCTCTTCAAAAGAAGAATCTTTCCCTGCAAAAGGATTTAATAATATCACGTACCTTTTGGATTTGGCGCATAACGCATCTAAGAATTGGGGACGTTCCCGCGGGGGGATGTGTTCCAATACATGACAGGAAACCACTACATCGAAGGCTTCATCCGCAAAAGGCAGTTTTGCTCCGTCGATGCGGTTGACGCCCGGTTCGGCCAGCACATAGTCCGCTTCCGGCAAAAATAAAGATAAGAATCCCAAACCGCCGCCTACATCCAATAAAGAGAATTCCCGACCTTTAAAAAGCCCTTCCAGGTGATCTGCAATGGATCTCAGCCGGTAATACTGATTGTGCTCATGATGGTGGAGTAAAAAAGAGTCCGGCTGCTGTTCCGCTGCGGCGATTATCCTCTGTGCCTCTTCGCCGCTGTTTTCTCCTTCCGGGGCGGTTCCACCGGGCAGGGAAAGCGCTTTCCGGGCAGCAGAGACCGCGGCGCTAAAACAACCGAGAGCAAAATAAGCCCGGGCAAGTGAGAAAAAAACAGTGCCGCTTTTATCGCCGAGAGAGATAGCTGTCCTGTATTCGGAGATGGCGGGAACCCACTGATTTTTTTCTCCATAGAGGTCTGCCAGTTTCTTGTGCAGCGCGGGATCAAGAGGATTTTGAGATAGACCGGAAAATACCCGGTCGAATTCTTGCCGGATCGCCCCGGCTCTTTTTTTACGAGTTAAAATTTTTTTTATCCTGTTTAACATCAAATTTCTCTTTTAAGAATTTGCCTCCGGCCGCCCCACGCGCGTGGGGTGGCGTTAAGC
>JAGLSW010000265.1 GCA_023135565.1 Candidatus Aminicenantota bacterium
TTTTGATCAACCCCACTCGCGTGGGGGGGCGATGAGCCGCTTCGCGGCAGGGGGCAGCGTGTGAGCGCTTTTGATTCTAACTAATAAGAAGTTTTGATCAAACTTTTTCAAAAGTTTGGCCCCCGGCAGGGCCGCCGGAGGCAAGAACGGGTTTGCAAAATAGTGCGCACCTGTGATATAAACACACTGGAAAATAAAAATATGATAAAACGGGTAATACTAATCGTACTGGACAGCGTGGGCGCAGGCGCACTGCCGGATGCGGCGGAATACGGCGATACCGGGGCCAATACCTTAGCCAATACGGCAAAAGCCGTAGGCGGCCTGCATCTACCCAACCTGCAAGCTTTAGGCTTAGGCAATATTTTGCCTATCCAGGGAGTGCCGCCGGCTGCCGCACCACTGGCCTCCTACGGCAAGATGGCGGAAGCTTCAAAAGGAAAAGATACTATAGCCGGTCATTGGGAAATGATGGGCATTATTCTCGATAAAGCCTTTCCCACTTTCCCGTCGGGTTTCGGGGCCGATATAATCTCAGCGTTCCAAAAAGAGACCGGGGCTGCCGGTATCTTAGGCAATAAACCCGCTTCCGGCACCGTGATTATCCGGGAGCTTGGCGAAGCACATATCAAAACCGGTTTCCCTATCGTTTATACATCGACGGACAGTGTTTTCCAGGTGGCGGCCCACGAAGAAGTAATCCCCGTGCCGGAACTGTACCGCATATGCGAGCAAACCCGCAAAATTTGTAATCCATACCGGGTGGGCAGGGTGATTGCCCGGCCTTTTACCGGCACAAAAGGAAACTTTACGCGCACAAAAAACCGCCGCGATTTCCCTATGAAACCACCGCGGGATACCGCCCTCGACCTATTGAAAAAAAACGGTTTCCCGGTGGCGGGCATCGGCAAAATAGAAGACATTTATGCCGGCCGCGGCCTCACCAGGGCAGTTCATACCAAAGACAATACCCATGGCATGCAATGTTTGACGGAAGAGTTATCTATAACAAAAGAGGGTCTGATCTTTATAAATTTGGTGGATTTCGACATGGTTTACGGCCACCGCAATAACCCTGGAGGCTATGCCGCTGCTTTAAATGATTTCGACGCCTATCTCGGCGGGCTGCTGCCCCGGGTGCGCAGCCGGGACCTGCTGGTTATAACCGCCGACCACGGTTGTGACCCCACTCACCCCGGCACGGACCACACCAGGGAATATGTGCCCCTACTGGTATATAACCCGGATATTTCCCCACAAGACTTAGGCACCCGGAAAACCTTCGCCGATATAGGAGTAACCATCCTAAATACATTTGCTGTGGAGCATTCCTTACCCGGTGAAAACCTGTTTAACACCCGGGCTGCTTCCCGCACCGCGGGCCTGGAGATAAAATGAAAATATATGACCAAATTAACGAAGCGGCTGCTTTTGTAAAAAGCCGTACTGCACTGCTGCCGGATGTTGGAGTTGTACTGGGCTCCGGATTGGGCGAATTTGCCGAAACTTTAGAAAAAAAAACAGTAATCCCCTATGGCGAGATTCCCCATTTTAAAGAAGTTAAAGTGAAAGGGCATGCCGGTCGATTAGTAATAGGTAAAGTAAGGGGCAAAGCGGTAGGCGTACTGCAAGGACGTTACCACTATTACGAAGGTTTCGATATAAACGAGGTGGTTTTCCCGGTACGCTTATTGTGCGGTCTGGGCATCGAGAAGCTATTATTGACCAATGCCGCCGGGGGGATCGCTCCCAACCTGGAACCGGGCGATTTAATGATTATCCGGGACCATATCAATATGATGGGTATCAACCCGCTGCGGGGCGAAAACGACGACCGTTTAGGCCCCAGGTTTCCCGATATGTCCCGGGTTTATGACGAGAATCTCAGCGATATTACAGCCGACAATATGCGCTCCTTAGACATAGCAGTAAAAAAAGGCGTTTACCTGGCCTTAAGCGGTCCTTCTTACGAAACGCCGGCGGAGATAAAAATGCTTTCAGCGTTAGGAGCCGATGTGGTGGGCATGTCAACCGTACCGGAAGCCATTGCTGCCCGACATATGGGGTCCCGGGTGGCGGCAATCTCTTGCATTACCAACATGGCTGCCGGGATTTCCAAAAAGGAACTCGACCATAAAGAAGTCACGGAAACAGCTAACCGGGTTAAGGACTCCTTTATCGAACTTTTAAGCGCAGTTATCCCTCGATATTAGCTGTTACATTTACTTTGAATCCCGGGAAGATTTTTCTCTTTTAGACGCCGCTGCTCTCCCTGCAAGCACCTTTCTAACCGATTCTCCATCCTTTCCGTAAAAGATATCCAGCATGTCGGCTGCCTGGGGCGCCCCCAATAGAATCGCTTTTTCTAAGTCGGCACACACATCTTCTTTTTCATATTTGAGCATGAATTTATTTTTGCCCCGGTTGAAGTAGATTTTTTCGTCATTGGGCGTCAATTCCGCCGCCCTATCGAAATCCGGTAACGCCTCTTTAAATTTTAGCAGATGGCATTTTACTACTCCCCGGTGCAAAAATGCAGCACTGCATTGCGAGTCCAATTCAACTGCTTTTTCGAAATCCGCCAGCGCTTCTTCGTATTTCTTTAATATTTTATAATTAAGTGTGCCTCTTTGCAGGTAGGCGTCTACATGCTCCGGCTCCAACTCGATCGCTTTCGTATAATCGGCGATCGCTTCCGTATACTGTTCGTGTAAATTCTTTTTCAATCCACTGTTATAATAAGTATTTGATTTTTTCATTTTTCCTGTACGATGTGATTTTTTAACAGCAAATTTTAAGGCCGTCGATTCTTTCTTTGCTGCAAGCAGCGACTGCTGCTGTGCAAATCCTTAAAATTTTCACCATTCGTTTACCTCCTTAGTTTGTTGCCAAACCGCATAAGTTATACCCGATATTTTATTATAATTTAACTTTTTTGTTTTGTCAACTCAGGATTACGTAAGTGTTCAGTTTTGGAAAAAATTTAAAAC
>JAGLSW010000266.1 GCA_023135565.1 Candidatus Aminicenantota bacterium
CAAGTCCGGATCTGTGCGGGGGGTGCCGGGTAACCGGCATTCCTACCGCGACAACTCTTTCTCTTCCCTGTAGCTTTCAGCTTTCAGCGAAGTTGGGGGCCTCGGCATACCGAATCTTCAAAAAAGTTTGAACAAAACTTTTAATTATTTAAAAGCGAGAAACGCTCCCCGCTCTGTGGCTACAGGTTTACCGGCTGCTCCTTAATATGTCTCTTAACTCAAAAGTGAGCGTTTCAATCGCTTCTCTCAGTTTTTCTTCCGCGTTGATAGCTGTATATTTCACCGCAGCAGTTAACGGCCCGGCTGCAATGCGGCCATCCGCCGGGGAAATGATTTTTATGGTGATGCCGACTGTATACAACTCAGATGTGGAGCCGTAATAGTTAAGGGTGGTGCTGCCCATGTGCTTGACCGTGGTAACTAAATGATAACGGGCAATATCCGAAATCCTATCTTTATTAATAGAGGGGCCGTCTATAACCGTAAAATTATCGTTTCCAAGAATAGATTGAATAGATGAGGTAATAAAATCGACTTTGTCGCCGTCACCTAAAGTGGTTACCAGGACAGAGTTAGCCGGAGGCAGGGCCTTTGCCGGGGCGGTTCTTTTTTGTTGGGGCCTGCGTCTCGGTTTGGCCCAGGTGGTGTCCGGCTGCGTTCCCGGTTGTATCCCCGGCTGCCCGGGAGAAACGTCCTGTGCGGAACTCTTACCTGCTGCGCCGGTAACAGCGCTGTCCTGGTCGGCGCCGGTGGATTTTGTATCCGCTGTCACCGCTGTTCCCGGGTCCTGGGTGAAGGTTTCGGTTTCTACCGCTATTTGGCCAGCTTCTCCCGGTTGGTCGCCTAACCGGTCCTGGCCTAATTGGCCCGGCTGCGGCTGGTCAACCACCCGGCCTAATTGGTCCGGCTGCGGTTGATCCGCGCTCAGGGGTTCTAACTGACCGGCGTCCTGCTGTCCGCTGCCGAAAGGCCCGGCAGTTTGATCTCCCTGGTCTCCTGCCGACGGCGACTGCTGTTCTCCCGGCTGCGAAACAGCGGTTATTTCGCCTGTTTTTTGGGCCGCTTGTTTATCGAAATAAAAAATCTTCGCGGCAAAGGCGCCGCCCAGCAAAAGTACGATTACCGCGGCTATTCCTAAGGCCCTGATTTTATTGCGATTTCCTACCTGCATCCGGCTGACTGTTTGGCCGGGAGCGGCGACCGGGTCCGCCATCACCATGTTCTTGACCCCGAATAGGGATTCCTCGACCTTATCTATATCTTTGATGACTTCGTAGACATTGGCATAGCGCTGTTTTACGTCGATATGCATCATTTTTTCCACGATGCGCCGGATCGGTTCAGGCACATCGGGGTTGGCTTCGGCAATGGGCATAAAATTTCCCTTGACGATTTTCATCAACAGGCTGACCGGAGTATCGGCTTCATAGGGGGTTCTGCCGGTGAGCAGTTCATAGAAAGTCACCCCTAAAGAGTAGATATCGCTGCGGCCGTCCACGGTTTTTCCTTCGCACTGTTCGGGGGAGAGGTACTCCGGTGTGCCGATGATGGAACCCTCCTGGGTGAGCCGGGTTTGTTCCCGCGATATATAGGCGATGCCGAAATCGGTTACTTTCGGTCGTCCCATGGCGTCGATCATGATGTTGCTGGGTTTGATGTCGCGGTGCACTAAGCCCACTTTATGGGCTTCGCCTAAAGCTTCGGCCACCTGTTTGATAAGGGGCGCCGCTTTTTCCGGGGCCACTATTTTTTCCGCCTTTTTAAGATCGGACAGGGAGATGCCTTTGATATATTCCATGGCGAAATAGTGGATGCCCTTTTCTTCGCCGATAGCGTAAATCTGCACGATGTTTTGGTGGTTCAACTGGGCCGCAGCCCGGGCTTCCCGCTGGAAACGTTTGATATATTCGCTGTCCTGGGACAGGCGGGAACTGAGCACTTTTAGGGCAACGATCCTGTTGAGAGAGGATTCGTGGGCTTTATATACCACTGCCATGCCGCCTCTTCCCAACTGGCTGATGACTTTATATGTACCTAATGTTTTGCCTGCGAGATCTATTTCTGTAGAGTTCATATTAACCTCCGTCTATATATTAATATAAAACTCATTTAATTTCAATTATTTTTTTGCCTTCGGCGACCCTGCCGGGGGCCAAACTTTTGATGATTGAGAATCAAAAACGCTCCCTGCCGCGAAGCGGCACATAGGTTCCCCGCGCCGCGGGACGCCGCAGGCTTAGGGGCTTTGCCTTTCAAATTGACCGGCACCGGTCATTTTCATGGAATATATCGTAGATATACCGGGCTCGTTCATGCTGATGCCGTAAATATAATCGGCTTCTTCCATGGTTTTGAAATTATGAGTGATTATCAAAAATTGCGTGTTCTGCTTCAACTTATGTAAAAATTTTAAAAACCGCTGGATGTTGGCTTCATCTAACGAAGCATCTACTTCATCAAATACACAAAAAGGTGAGGGCTTATACTCGAACAAGGCAAATAAAAAAGCTAACGAGGTCAACGTCTTCTCACCACCGGATAATAATTTTAAATTCAAGAGCCGCTTGCCGGGCGGTTGGGCTTTGATCTCAAGCCCACTTTCGAGCACATTATCAGCGTCTATGATACCTAACTCCGCTTCACCGCCATCAAATAATATCTGGAAATTTTTCAAAAAATTGCCTTTTATTTCATCGTAGGCGCTCATAAAACTGATTTGTGATTCTTCGTCTATCCGCCTGATGGCGTCATTCATGTCCTCGATCGATTTTACGATGTCCTCCTTCTGACTGAGCAAAAAATCATAGTCCCGGGTCAATATCTCGAATTCAGACTCGGCGGAAAAATTCAAACGGTTGCTGTCGCGCATTTTGATCAGTTTTACCTCGAACTCCTGTACCTGCTCTTCAAGAAAAGGGAGATCATGCGCCAAAAACTCATCGAGACCTTCACCATCTATGTTTACCAACTCGGTGTTCAACTCCTTAAAAGAGACGTCCTCTAATTGAAACAAATCCTTCTTCACGGCGGAAAGATCGATCTCCAACTGCTGCTTCTCCTCTTTGATCTCTCCCAACTGCTTGCGCTTGCGGTTCATCTCCGCGGTTTGTTCTTTTATCTCACTGTTCAAGGCATTAAAATCCTCTTCCTTCTTCTTTGCTACATCTTCTAAGTCGCTCTTCTGAGCGGATAACTCTTTTATGTTTTCACTGAACTCTTTTTCATTTTTCTCTATATTTGCTGTCTCACCCTTTAAACGCAATATCTCCTGCTCGCCGGCTTTGATCTCTTTTTGCAGCTTCGTTTTATTACCGGCCAAAGCTTTGCGGTTATTGTGGGAAGAGTTGATCTTCTCCCGGCCAAGGTTGATGGAGTTCTCCTTCTGTAAAAAATCCTTCTCCGTGCGGATGATCTCTTCTTTTAAAGACTCCATCTCTTCCTGGCAGACCTCCTGCCTCTGGGCCAGGGTTTTGTACTTTTTCTCCTTTTCGCTGCTTTTGCCGTCCAACACATCGAACTCATCCTGCAGCTTCTCTTTCTCGACGGTCAGCAGTTCGATCTCCGATTCCGATAACTCCACCCGCTTCAGGTTAGTCTCCCGGTTCTTCTTCAAGGTGGTCAACTTCGTCTCTAAGAGCATGGTCTCTTTCTGCATACGGGAACGCTCTGCGCCCTGCTCTTTTACCGCTGTTCTTAAACCGGGCTGCTTCTCTCTTTTCGATTCCAGTTCTTTTTGTACAGCGGCGGTTTCTTTTTCCAACAGGTCTTTCTTGCTGTCGATTTCCCTGATTTCTTCGATCACGTCGAGGATGCCTTTTTCCCTGCTGCGGGTCAATATCCCGGCGGTGGTGATGGTTTCGGCATCATTAGTGACCACGTTTACGTCGTATTTGATATAAAGCTCGATGCCGGCCTTAAGATTACCAACCAGGATGCCGTTTTTGAAAAATTTTTTTAAACCGCTGTGGGGCGCTTTTAAAGAAAAGAGGTCTTTCACAAAGGCAATAAAACCGTCCTCTTTTTCGATGCCGGGGGGCAGGGGGGCGCTGTCCTTGCGGCGTAAAAAAAGCTTATTAAAATTACCCTGGCTGAGGTCTTCTCCCGCTTCGACAATTAGAGCGTCCATTTCGTCTAAATAGAAATTTTCCAGTACTTTATGATATTTCTTGTCTGCGCTGATCAAATCCTGCAAATAACCGCTGTGCTTCATCCCGGAAATATTTACCTGTTCACCGACGATCTTTTTCTTGATTTCTAAGTATTTTGCCTTTTGATTTTGTAGATTGCGGGTTTCGTTTTGCAAATTTTTCAGGTTGGCGGTGAGTTCTTCTAAGGCTTCTTTGTTCTGTTTATATTCTTTTTCTATGCTCTCGAAACGCTCCTGTTTCTCCGTGGATTCCTTCTTTAAGGTGTTAAAACGGTTTTCGGTTTCTTTAATCTCAGCGGCGCTGACCTGGTCTTTGATTTCTGCTACGAAATTCTTTTTGGTGACGATTTCGTTCTCCACCCGCTGCATGCGTTTGTCGATCTCTTTCAACTGGTTGTTCACCCCGGTCATCTCCCGGTGGATATTAAAAACCTCGCCTTTTAACCCGGCATTCTCACCTTTTGAATCTTCTAATTTTTGGTCTAAAACGAATAGTTTCGCTTCTAATTCTTCGTAAAGTGATTTGTCCTCTTGCAAAAGCTGCTCTAAGTCTTTTATATTGGCTTCCGCTCCTGCCGCCTGGTTCGCTAAATCTTCGATCTCTTTCTTTTTGGCTGTAATCGAGTTTTTCACCTCTACAGTTTTCTGCTCCATGAATTCCTTTCTCTGCCTGGCTCTATCTGTCTCGCTGTTGATAGCCAATATTTTTTTATGGAAATCATAGATATTTTGTTGGTCTAACTTTAATTCCTTATCTACACGCCAGCGCTTCTCCTCCAAAGCGATGGACTCTTTCTCTATGAAGGATATCTCTTTTACCTCCACGGTTTCACGGCTCATTATTTTTTCGATCTCCGCTTTGAATTTTTCGAAATCTTCCCGGTAAATATCATGTCTCTTCTTTAAGTAGGCTTTAAGGTAGCTGACTTTGTCGTTTTTAACGCGGCGGTAGCGGCGCACGAAATTCACCTGGTTTTTTAAATCTTTCAGCCTGCTTTCTTTATCTAAGATCAGGATTTCGACATTATCCAGGTTCTGCCGGGCGATGATCAGTTTACTGGCCGTCTCTTTTTTTCGCAGTAGATATTGGGAGATTCCGGCGGCTTCTTCGATGAGCATTCTTTTTTCAGTAGCTTTCAGGGACACCAGCTTTTCGATACTGCCCTGCTCGAAAATAAAATAGTTCCTGCCGCCAAGCCGCAGTCGAAATAACTCATCCTGGATGTCTTTATTGCGGCAGTATCTTTCGTTCAAGATATATTTGCTTTCGCCGGTGCGGAAAAATCTCCGCGCGATGTAGGTCTCCCGGTCCTGTTCCGCAAAAAAAGCGGCCACTTCGGTCATGCCTAAGGGTTTTTTCGACGCACTGCCGCTGAATATCAAATCTTCGGTGTTTTCGCCGCGCAGGTTCTTGATACGCTGCTCTCCAAGCACCCAAAGTAAAGAATCGACGATGTTACTTTTACCGCAGCCGTTGGGGCCGATGACACAGGTGATGCCGGGGTGGAATTTAACTACAGTCTTCTCCGGGAATGATTTAAAGCCCTGCAATTCGAGTTTGTCCAGGTAAATGTCCATGCCTAATGATACCATATTTTACGGTTTTTTAGAAGAGCAAAACAGCGGGTGCGGTTTCCTGTTTTTAGCCAAAAGCATAGGACAAAGAGTGCCAATGTATGGCCTCCGGCGGCTAAACTTTTAAAAAAGTTTAATCAAAACTTTTGTTATGCTGCGCAGGCAAAAGCCAACGATGGCCGTTTATTGTGTAGATAAGCGTACTGCTCATGAAAAGTTTTTGGAAGTCCAGAAACCTTTTTTCAAAAAGGTTTTTGGTCGCCGAAGGCAGGATATAACTATTTTAATAATTCTTTTTTTCGCAGCAGGCGATTATAAGCTATGGCAAACCGGTGCGTCTCGTCCCTGATCTGCTGTACTAATTGTAAGGCTTTAGTTTTTTTACCGAGCCGCAGCGGACGCTCTATGCCGGGCATGTATATCTCCTCGAATCGCTTGGCTATGGCTATGGTAGGGATTTCTAAACCCAATTGCTCTATTTCGGCGAGGGCGGCATTCAACTGCCCTTTGCCGCCGTCGATAATGACTAAATCGGGCAAAGCTTTTTCTTTTTTCAGCAGCCGCGTATAACGACGCTTTACCACTTCGGCAATAGCCCCGGTGTCATCTATGCCGGATATGGTCTCGATCTTGAAACGGCGGTAATTGCTTTTGTCCGCCCGGCCTTCCCTGAACTGCACCATAGAGGCTACCATAGAAGTGCCGGAAAGATGAGAGATGTCGAAACACTCGATCACAGTGGGCGTTTGAGGCAGCTTCAGTCTCCTCTGCAAGTCCCGTAATTTTATCCGGGCGCCGAAAAAAGTCATCTCGATGTTCTTCTTGACCAACTCGAGCAACTGCTTTTTCTCTCCTTTTTCTGGTATTTTTACCGTTACGGCTTTGCGGCCTTTTTCCCGCAGATAGGAGACGAAAGCCGGACCCAACTTTTCCGGGACGATGAGTTCCGCGGGAACTTTGTTGTCCGAATAGTACATGAGCAGGAATTCTTCAAAAAAATCCTCCTTATAATCGAATTCATACTCCTGCTTATTCTCCAAAATCCCTTTGTACACATTAAACAACATCAGGTAGACTTTCCCGCCTTTTACCAGGAAATTGACGATGTCTTCATCGTACTTCTTCTTCCTGTCCATGTTCTGCCGTTCCTGTAAACTCTTAATCGCTTCTACCTGGTTGCGCAGTTCTAAGGCATGTTCGAAATTCAATTCAGCGGCTGCGTTTGCCATCTCGTCACTCAATCCGGTAATGAGTTCTTTTGTGCGGCCTTTTAAAATAAGCTTGACCCGCCTGATCTTACCGGCATATTCAGCTTCCCCGATGCCGTTAATGCAGGGCGCACGGCACAAGCGGAGCTGGTGTCTCAGGCAGGGTTTTTTGGGCATTTTTTTGCAGGTGCGCAGTTGAAAAACTTTGTTGACCGCGGCGAGTATATAATCCCGCGCTGCGGCGGAAACAAAAGGCCCGAAAAATTCGCCTTTCGCGGTTTTATTTCTAAGGATACGCAGGCGGGGGAATTTTTCGTCTGTTACATAGATATAAGCGAAGTTCTTGGAATCTTTCAGGTTGATATTGTATTTAGGGGTATTTTTCTTTATCAGGCTGCTTTCTAAGATCAGGGCTTCCACTTCGTTGGCTGTAACGATAAAATCAACCGCAGCTATATTTTTGACTAATTGTTCGGTTTTGGGGTCGAAGCTGCGGTCTTTTTTTTGGAAGTAGCTGTGGACTCTTTTTTCCAGGTTTTTGGCTTTGCCGATGTATATTATTTTGCCTGCTTTGTCCCTGAAAATATAGCACCCGGGATTTTCCGGGATGTCGAGCGCCCTGGTAAAAGGAGGTCCATTTGTTTCCATAACCGGTCTATTTTAGCCGAAATATCCTTTTATTTCAAGACCGGAGGCAATCTCTAAAATTCCCCATCAATTGCCTCCGGCGGCCAAAAACCCTTTTGAAAAAGGGTTTCTGGACTTCCCAAAACTTTTCATGAGCGATACGTCCAGGAAATAATTTAGCCGATTTACGCAGGCGGCAAAGAGGTTTTCGCATTTTGATGGGAGTTCTAAGATAGAAATCAGGACTTGACTTTATCCCCTGGTTGTATATAATTAGGCTTAACTATTATAAAATGGTAAAAAAAGGAGCAAAATAATGATTAAACCCCATGGGTCAGACAAACTGAACCCTCTATTCGTAAGCGACGAAACAAAAAGAAAAAAACTTATCACAGAGGCGGAATCCCTGCCTTCAATAGTAATCAGTTCCGCGGCTGCGGCAAACGCCGTTATGTTGGGAAGCGGTTATTTTAACCCCTTGACCGGCTATATGAACGCGGCGGACGCCCTGAGCACAGCAGAAAAAATGCACACTACCGGCGGACTCTTTTTTCCCGTGCCTATCCTGAATATGGTGCACGATACGGCTGCTATTTCCGGCGCAAAACGCATCGCACTGCGCGATCCTAACGTAGATGGCAACCCGGTGCTGGCTATCCAGGACGTAGAGGCCATAGAAGAAATCACGGCGGAACAAAAAGAATTAATAACCAAACAGGTGTTCGGCACGTTAGACTCCGAACACCCCGGTGTGGTTACTTTTAACGCTTTAGGAAATTTCCTGGTTTCCGGGCCTATCTCCGTACTAAACCTCTCCTACTTCGAGACCGATTTTCCCGGCACTTTCCGCACCGCCTACCGGATCAGGGAAGAGATCGCCGCTGCCGGTTGGGAGAAAGTGGTGGCTTTCCAGACACGCAACCCCATGCACCGGGCCCACGAAGAACTCTGCAAAATGGCTAAAGAAGCAGTGGACGCGGACGGCATACTTATCCACATGCTGCTGGGTAAATTGAAAAAAGGCGATATCCCCGCCGACGTGCGCGATGCGTCCATCCGCAAAATGGTGGAAATCTATTTCCCGGCCAATACAGTTTTGATTACCGGTTACGGTTTCGATATGCTTTATGCCGGCCCTAAGGAAGCGGCGCTCCATGCCGTGTTCCGTCAAAACTGCGGCTGCACCCACCTGATCGTAGGCCGCGACCACGCCGGTGTGGGCAGTTATTACGGTCCTTTCGACGCCCAGGCAATTTTCGAAAAAGATGTGCCCGATGACGCTTTGGAAATAGAAATTTTTAAAGCCGACCATACCGCCTACTCGAAAAAATTGAACAAAGTGGTTATGATGAGCCGGGTAGAAAACCACGGCAAAGAAGATTTCGTCTTTTTATCCGGGACAAAAGTCAGGGAAATGCTCACCGCTGGAGAACCGCTGCCCCCCGAATTCGCCCGTCCCGAAGTAGCTGAAATTTTGGGAAAACACTACCGCTCGCAGGCTTAGTTCTCTATTTTCTCTATTCGCTCCGGTCCCGGTTGGCCGTTGGGCTTAAAATCCTGGTCTACGATCATGTTGATGGCCCCGGGCAGCGTAGAAATCTCTATATCGCCATCGGTCTGGAAGATTTCTCCATCCGCCTGGATATCAACCGGGTCCGGGGAGAATATTTTGAAATGTTCGCCCTGGTATATTTCCATTGTGTTTTTTTCTACATGGGTCTGCCGTTTGACTTGAATTATAGCATTAATAAGATCGGGGAGGGTTTCAGCGTTCAGGATGCAGCAGTCTAACTTGCCGTCCACGGGGCTGGCATTGGGGCTTAAACGAAACTCCTTGCCGCTTATGGAGGTGTTGGTGAAGATTATCAAAGGAGTGAGAACCGGTGTGGTTTCGTGTTCCTGCTTTTTGAGATCCAGGTTTAAAGGAACGCTTTTTTCTTTGTAAGAGTGATAAAATGCGCCCATAACGGCAAGCGCCTGGGCCACGGTATAAAAACGGGACATAAAGGTGTGTTTTTCCATCCACAGCGTCACATAGCGGTTTACTTCCACTCCTAAGCCCAGGCTGGCCTGGGCGAGAAAATGGAAAGGCTCCTCCCTGTTTCCCATCTTGAGAACGCCCACGTCTAAGGCCAATTTACGGCCGACTTTAATCGCCCGGCAGGCTTGCTCCAACTTAAAAACACCAAACTCCCTGGATAGGTCGTTAACGGAACCTAAGCCGATAATTCCTAAGGCATTGCCCTTCTTGTAACGGAGAATTTCCGCCGCAATCATCGTTACTGTGGTGTCCCCGCCGGCACCCACGATGACCGGGTACTTATGTACGGCCCGGGCCGCGGTTTCGCTTAGGTGCTCTGCGCTTTTAGTCAAAAAAAGTTTGTAGGGGACACCCTGAGCCTTCAGGCAGGCTTCGACTTTGTCTATTTTCCGGCCGGCGCTGCCTCTTGCCGCGCCGGGATTAAAAATAACCGCAATTTCTTCTTTCATTTAATCAAAACGATAAGAGTAAACTCTTAAGCCGCTTAAATGGCAATGTTTTAATAGCTCATTTTTCCTGTTTTCAATCTCCGCGGCTTTAGTGCTCTTAATCGCAGCAAGATTGAGACTTACTATCACATCATCGTTGGGAACCTCGGCTATTTCTTCGATTTTTTTTTTTACAGTAGAGATATCCTTTGCGTTCACGTCCCCTTCCAGGGTAATAAGAATTAAGTTATCTACTTTTTCAACTATATGCATTTTCGTTTGTTCCCGTTAGCATTTTACCATATAATACGATTCCGATAAAGTTTTGAGGGGATAAAAAAAAGTTTGTGATTTTTTTTTATCCGCATTCAGTCATCTGCCTCCGGTAAAGGACAGTCCCAACGCCAGTTTCCAGCGCCGACTCCCGCTGTGGCTATCTGGAAAAAATCTCGTTTTTTTGTGAAGATTTTTCAACGTGCGAGAAACGTTTCTGATGATTTAATAGGCTGGGGGCGCCGCCCCCTACATTATGGCGTTGATGAGCAGTGACAGCGCAATCGCGCCGCCGATAACCACCAGCGCCGGTCTAACAAGTTTAAAGATGCTGGCTGGCAGGCTTGTTTTGAAATGCTCGTTGGTTACTATAAGGCAAACATGCACAGGCGATAAGAGCATGCCCATATAGCCGGAGGCATAAGCCAGCAGTGTAGTGGAAAGCAGGGTGCCGTAAGTGGGACTGTTCCCCATCAGCATCATCACAATAGGGAAGCCGGCGCCCACAAAGCCGATGGCAATCCCTGTGGTAATACCGCTGATAAAAGGGATCAGTATAATCACCAGCAGGATGGGGATATTCCACGAGCCGAGTTCATCGCGCACGTGGCCCATCAAAAGGGTGCCGTCCGCCAACTGTGCTTCGATAAATGCCCCGTAAACACGTATGATCCCGGCCAGCACAGCCATGTCCAGCGCTTTTTTTGAGAAAAGGATTTTTCGCCAGCCGGAGATTGTCAGCGAGCGCCGTCCGCTTTTCTGCCAATCGGAGAACGCCAGTGGGCGGTTCCTTTGCAGCACCAATTGGGCCACAAAAATCCCGCTTATCATGGGCAGGTACTTGTTTACTGTTGCCAACCCGGGCAAAAACAACCTGATCAGCAGGTAAACCGTAATAATGACAAGAATCGGTCTTATCAGGGTGAAGATTTTTTTTAGTGCAGCCCGTTT
Source organism: Candidatus Aminicenantota bacterium (assembly GCA_023135565.1). GTDB lineage: Bacteria > Acidobacteriota > Aminicenantia > UBA2199 > UBA2199 > JAGLQA01. The sequence goes on from JAGLSW010000266.1 coordinate 11,251, forward strand.
TTTGTCATTTTCGGGGGCAGGGGATTTCCGTACTTTGCGCAGCAGGAAGATGTATCCGCTCAAAACGGATAAGAAACTAAGCGGCAGTTGTAAGAGCATGAAAGTGGTCATCGGCAGGCCGGTGATAGCAATCGCCATGAGTACGCCGGGATAGAGGGGCCACCAGTATTCCCAGAGATGGCGGAACCAATAGTTGATTCTTGTTTTCAGGAGCGGATCGATAATCTTTTCCCGGTCGCAGTCGTCCACTAAGGGTGCCGAAAAAATCGCCCCGCCCGGCATAGGCAGTAGGCCGATTACCGCCGGCAGTACAGCCATGGCAGTGCGTTGGCTGACCAGGGATTTTACTGTATCCACCAATTCGGTCATAGTGCCGGTTTTGTCCATTTGTGTGCTCAGCCATATGACCTGGGCCACCAATAACATCAGGAGTAAATTATCCAATTCGAAAGCCCGCGCAAAAGCGATGGCCCCGATGGTATCGAAAGAGTGGCCGCACCACAGTGCCAGGCATAAAGTGCCTAATATCAGGGAAACGAGCAGTTGTTTAAGCAGCTTATTGAATGCCATAATAACCACGAGAGACAGCAGTACCCGCAGCACATAAGGAATATTGAAAAGAAAATCCATATGGATTTGAACTCCTAAAGTGATTATTATTTTTTGATTTTAATAATTTCTATTATACCACGAAAGCAGCGGCGAATAAAGAGAACTTCGGGAAGGTGTCCAGTTTTGGAAAAAGAAAAATTCAAAGCTTTTGTCGGGGGGGCTTCTCGCTTATTTAAACAAAAGTTTTGTTCAAACTTTTTCAAAAG
>JAGLSW010000267.1 GCA_023135565.1 Candidatus Aminicenantota bacterium
CAGGGCCGCCGGAGGCAACCCCGTGGCGCGGGCGGCCTATGAGGGGCGCTTATTAGGGCAAAAAGCTCATCGCTCAACAAGAATGGAACTACGTTTCGAACTCAAAGCAGTTACAAAAAGTTATAATCCCCGCTTCTCTGCATTAGACGGCATTAATCTAAAAATCTACGCCAACAAAATAAATGCACTGACGGGAAAATCGGGCTGCGGCAAATCCACCCTGGCAAGAGTATTATTAAGATTAGAAGGTTACGATTCCGGGGAAATTTTTTATAAAGGTAAAAGAATCGAATCTATTCCCGGCAGGGAATTCAGGAAAAAAAACCAGGTATTATTCCAGAACCCTTATCTTTCGGTCAACCCCTGTTTTAGGATTAGAAAGATAATCGCCGAACCGCTGGTTATAGAAAAAAAAGATAAAAAGGAGATCGAGAAGAAGATAAATTTTTTATTAGAGATTCTCGAAATCCCCCACAGCCTGCTGCACCGTTTTCCAGGGGAGTTATCCGCCGGGCAACTGCAGCGAGTGGTTTTTGCCAGGGCATTAGTGCTGGACCCGGAATTTATTATTTTAGATGAGCCTTTTTCGTCTCTCGATGAGATAATGGCAGTCAGGTTAGCGCGTCATTCCAGGGAAATTTTTAAGCGTTTAAATGTAGGAATTCTTTTTATCTCTCATCATTTAGGCAGGGTAAAATTCCTGGCCGATCATGTTGCCTTGATGGAAAAGGGCAAAATCATCCGCTGCGGCAGCACGGCGGAATTCTTTTCCAATGATCCCGGGGATGCCGGAATATATCGAGAAGGAGAAAGGGAAAAGAACGATAAAGCCTTTAGTTTTCGGATTATAAGCAGTTGAATTTTGTCCGTTTACTATGATGATTTGTTAAGCTGCTTCGCGGCAGGGGTGGTGATAGTGCTTTTCAATCAACAGAAGTTTTGTTCAAACTTTTTTGAAGGTTCGGTATGCCGATGGCCCCCGGCGAAAAACTCAATGGGGGCGGTGTGCCGCTGGCCCCCGACGATGATCCCAATGGGGGCGTCCCCCGGCAGGGCCGCCGGAGGCCAGTCTGTAAACCGGGATTACCTCCTTTTCTCATAGTCTTTGAGGGCATTGTGAAGCGAGCACACTCCCAAAAGAGAACAATGCTTCTTGCGTTCGGGAATACCGCCCAGGCCCTCGATGACGTCATCGTCGGTTAGTTTTTTTGCTTCGGCAATAGTTTTCCCCCTGGCAAGAGCCGTCAACATACTGCTGGTGGCAATGGCTGCGGGACAGCCGAAACACTTAAATTTAATGTCCGCTATCCGGCCTGATTCTACTTTTATCCACAACTGCAGTTGGTCGCCGCACCCCGGGTCGCCGGTAATAGAAAAACCATCGGCTTCGCCTGCCGGCATTTCGCCGATATTGCGTGGGTTGGCAAAATGATCCATTACCGTATCGTTGTACAGCAGCCCGGAGTGCGATTGTTCCGGCGTTTCTTCTTCTATGGACTGGGGATTATCCCGGTTGTCGCGTATTTCTTTCATGGTTTGAATCAATCGTGTCGGCACTCGTGATGGTCCTGGCTGTTCTGGGTGCACAGGCTCTCGCCGCTTTGCAGGGTGCCGTTCAAGAAAGCCTGGACCACGTCGTCCACACAGCCGGTAATGCCGATAATGGGTTCGATGTTCATTTGTCTAAAGAGGTCCTGCGCCCGCGGCCCCATTCCTCCGGCAATGACATAATTTACTCCATGTTCATTAAGAAAACCCGGCAGTACGCCCGGTTGATGACCCGGGGTGTCGATGACGGTTTTACCTGTTACTTTTTTGTCTTCCGCTTCGAAAAGGGTGTAGTTGGGGCACCTGCCGAAGTGGGCGGACACCTGGTTGTTTTCGGTTGAAATCGCAATTTTCATTTTTTTTTCTCCTAAATAATTTTTTGCCATTACATGGTGGTAATGAACAACATCTTGTACATATTTCAAGTTCCCACCGTTAGGTGGTTTTTTTTTCAAGCTTAATCTTGAAAAAACGCTGTATTTTTATTCATTTAATAGTTCGGTTTTGATATGTTCATATATATTTTCTATCTGCCGGGAAAGCTCTTTACATTTCCGGGCCGGCAGCCGGCTTTCCGAGATTTCGTCCATTATGCAGCGGGAATGCGGAATCCCGGCCAAAACCGGGATGCCCTTTTCCCTGGCAAAGGTTTCGATGGCAGTTGTATTGCCGGGGTTGATGTCGCAGCGGTTGATGACAATCCCGCTCTTAATGCCGAAATGGGCGGTTAGATCGAATACCCTCCGCAAATCGCTGATCCCCGAATAGGTCGGCTCGGTAACGATTAGGGCAAAATCGGCCCCGGAAACGGCGGAGATGACCGGGCAGCCGATGCCCGGCGGACCGTCGATCAAAATGGTGGGGATGTTCCCGGCTGCCGCTTTTTGTTTGGCCTGTTCTTTGACCATAGTGACCAGGTTCCCGGAATTTTCCGCCCCGGGAATCAACCGGGCATAGACGAAAGCGCCGAATTCAGTATCGGCGCTGAACCATTTGCCCACCACCTGCTCTTCTATGGTAACGGCTTGCACCGGGCAGACGATCTTACAAAGACCGCAGCCGTCGCAAGAAAAGGGGTCTACCCTATAATCGCCGTCGACTATCTCGATTGCGAAAAAACGGCACAATTCTTTGCAAAGACCGCAGTGCACACATAAATCCCGGTCTATTTCCGCCAGGCCCTTGCCTGTAAAATCCGTGCCGCGGATGTTCTGCGGACGCAGCAAAATATAAAGGTTGGCGGCGTCCACGTCTGCGTCAACAATCACTTTGTCCGTCATTATGCCGGCCAGCGAAGCGGTGATAGTGGTTTTACCGGTGCCGCCTTTGCCGCTGATGACTACGATTTCTTTTGCTTTTTTCATATAATTTCATTGCCTCCGGCGGGTCAGAACCTTTTTGTAAAAAGGTTCCGACACCTCCAAAAACTTCTATTGAGGCGCTGCGCGCCAATGGCTTATTGGCCGATTCCCGCGGTTAGTTTTTTTAGGATTTCTTTGAATTTTTCTTTTATTCCGGGCTGCGCCTCTATCAGCGGGATACCTTCGGAATAGGCTCGCTGGATGTCCATGGAGTAGGGGATTTTTAATAAAACAGGGATACCGGCCCGGGCCGCGAAATCTTCGATAAGAGCGCTCCTGCCGTTATCTTTGTTGATGATTATACCGGCTTCTTTGCCTAACTCTTTTACGATTTCGATTGTTAGTTCCAGGTCGTGCAGCCCGAAGGGCGTCGGCTCGGTTACCAGGATTACATAATCGCTCTTTTTCAGGCTTTCCACCACCGGGCAGGAGGTGCCGGGAGATGCATCCACGATGAGCAAATCGTTTATGTCGAGAAAATCGTTGATGATGCAGGCGATTAAAGGCACACCGGAAGGACGGCCTACATCTAACCGCCCTTCGATAAATTTCACCGTGCCGGTTTTCCCGGTGCTTATTTTTCCTATGGTTCTTTTTACTTCTTTGAGGGCATTCTTAACCGGGCATACATAAGCGCAGGCGCCGCAGGAATGACAGAGATCGGCAAAAAAGAGCGTCTTCTTCAACTGCTTCATCACCATCAAGGCATTGTAAGCACAAGCCTTTGCGCACTCTCCGCAAAAAGTGCACACTTGCTCGTCTATTTGCGGCACCGGCAGTTCGCAGCGAATCTCCTTTTCGATTACCGGTTTCAAAAAAATATAACCGTTGGGTTCCTCCACATCGAGATCCACATAGGCACACTCCCCGGCGCAGAGCGCAAGAGACGTGGAAACAAGCGTTTTTCCTGTTCCGCCTTTTCCTGAAGCGACCGCTATATACATGAATTTCTCCACACTGCGGCGCAGCCCCGGTATTTATGGCTTATCGAGTCGGTGCTCCTGTTTGTGATGACCGCAATCCCTTTCATTTTTTAAGCTGCTAACCCCGACCTGTGCTTTTCAAGCATCTCTTTTACGGTGCCTTTATTTTCGACGATCATCTTTACCCCGGCCTGCCGCAGTATGTCCGCGGCTTTGGGACCGGCTTGCGCACCTACCGCCGCCGCGCACCCTTTTTCAACTACATAAGCTGATGTTTTTAGTCCTACGCCATGACCTTCATTCCTGGCTTTGTTCTCTTCGATAGACAAAATCTTTCCGGCTTCCGTGTCGTAAATCAGAAAATAACCGGCCCTGCCGAAACGTTCGTCTAATTCCGAATCTAAACCGGCGTCATTTTTAACTGCAAATAGTACTTTCATTATATTCTCCTGTTTCTTCTTTTTCTTATTCCGTGCCTTCGGCAACCAGGGGGCTTTTTTGAAAAATCGCCCCCTGGACCCCCAAAAAACTTTTGTTTATCTTCTTTGCATACACCCTGGCCTAAACCTTGACCCGCTCTTCTTTTTTGATCTCCGCTTAAACCCATTACGTCACTGCTTCTTCTATCTTTGAAAATATCCCTGATCTCATTCACAAACCCGACGGCGGCCACTACAACTCCCGCCGCCCTGCTTAATTTTGAGAAAAAATTTTCCGCGAGAGGAGCAGCCTCTATAGGCTTAAGTTTTACCGCTTCATCTTCTTCGTCTATAATTTCACCTTCATATACGGGAAGATCGTTATCGTCTTCTATTTCTATTATCTTGTTTTCTATGTTTTCTCTTTTTTTTAATTTCATTTCCCGATTCCAATACCGGCAAAAGCGCTCTAACTCCTGATACGCTCTACTATCGCGGTAAATGCCTCTGACGCTTCCGAACCGGCCTGTTCCCCGATAAAGGGCCGCCCATTGTCTCCCGATTCTACGATGCGCGGGTCCATCGGTATGCCGCCCAAAAAAGGAATCCCAAGCTCTCGAGCCACTTGCTCGCCACCGCCTTTCTTAAATAATTCCGTTTTTTCTCCGCAGTGTGGACACACAAAACCACTCATGTTCTCGATAATCCCCAGGATATTCAGGTTAAGCTTTTGAGCGAAAGAAACCGCTTTCCTGGAATCTAAAATAGATACATCCTGGGGCGTGGTAACGATAACAGCCGCGGCTGCGGGTATCAACTGCGCGATAGATAAAGGCTCATCACCGGTGCCGGGGGGCGAGTCGCAAATAAGCCAATCCAATTCACCCCACTGCACATCACCTAAGAACTGTTGAATCACTTTCATTTTCATGGGACCGCGCCAGATGATGGGCACCCCGGGAGACGACATCAACAAAGCCATCGAAACGAGCTTCAGGTTTTCGTTAATCTCTAAGGGAAACAACTGCGCCCCGGAATGTTCTAACTGCCGGTCTTCTACTCCCAACATCTTGGCTAAATCGGGGCCGTGGATGTCGGCGTCCAATAATCCCACTTTCCGGCCTTCCCGGCTTAAAGCCAGGGCCAGGTTAACCGCAACCGTGCTCTTTCCTACTCCACCTTTACCACTGAAAACCAAAAGCCTGTTTTTGACTTTAGTTAACATGTGGGCTATTTTTTTATCTTCTACCGCTGTAGATTCATTTCGCATTTATTGCCTCCGTTTAAATTTTAGCGCCGTCTCTTCGACCGCCCTGCCGCTTCGTAATTTCTACATTCCCGGTTCCGCTTTGCCCGGGGTAGGAGTGAGGGAGCATAGAAGAAAAGGAACAATGTTAAACTGACTACATTAAACACTTCTATGCTCCGACACTCTAGAAATCTATACTACCCATAGGGGAGAATCATGTTTTTTCACGAAAATTTTCTGCTCGTGAGGAAATCATCTCGTCCTCGTTCATGGACTGCGGGCACACCGAAGTGTGCCCGCTGCAAGGTACGAGATAAACCCTTATCCATAAATGACTGGGAGATAAATAGAAACTGTTATGTGCTTTCTTCAGGGGTTTCCTCCAACTGCGCCAGCCGCTTCCCGATATCCTCTAAAGAGGTCTCTAACTGCTGTGCCTGGCGGCGCAGTGTTTCCGCTTCATCCTGGGCGGAATAGGGGACGCTGTTGGGGACGCTGTAGGGATAAATGGGAGCGGGTGCCCGCCACCTGTTAGCCATCCCGCGGCCCATGCCGCCACCTCTTCCTCTACCGGGGCCGTATCCTCCGCCGAAACCGCGCCCGGCAAAAGAATTTACATATCCCGGTCCTGCAAAACCGGCGCAATAACCGGTTGCTCTACCAGTTTGTGGCCCTTGTCCGGAAGGACCGTTTCTATCGCCTTTTGGCATTTTACACCTCCTGATTTTTTTTTACGCCCTGGCCGCGGCGAAATTGCCGCTGCTCCCGGCGTTCATAATCACTGCCGGTCACGGGGTCTCTATGTACTGGATTTTTTCTCCTGCGGCGCCTTCCGCAGGGCTCGCTCGAGGGGAGATTCTCTAATTTCCCGTCGATGAATAGCTCGATGATGTGGCCGGGAGCGCCTGTTAAACCATGTAACAACTCGAAACCATAAAATCTTAAAGCTCTTAAATAAAACTGCGGACAGCCGCCGCAGATAATTATTTTTATCTCTTTTTTTTGTAATAAAGAAACCAGCTCCGCCGGTTGTTCGAAATTCAAAGAACACTTTTCTTGATTTTTTACTATACCCTTTTCTATATCATAAATTTGCAAGCTGTCGGTAATATCGATCCTGGGGCTTACCCCGTTCCTGAAAAGTGTTACTGCAACCTTCATATATTGTGTATGCAAAAATCATGCCAACTTGCGCCGGGGTGCGGCGCACCCACCCTAAAAACCGCTGCGCGGGGGGACGGCGCCCCCAGCCGATAAGCCGCTGCGCGGGGGGACAGCAGGGGCCGGGGAATCCACAACCCGCAGTTTGTTAAAAAATAAACTTTTCTGTCAACCTGGATTGATAAATTACAAAAAGTGTTGCAAAAACTTGGAGCAAAACGTTGTTTTTTGCCGCATTTTGTTGCAATGTTGCAGGAAGTGTGCTAACATTCATCTATGTTGGATCGATTTTTTTTTGATGTGTTCGACCATAATTTCGGTGGTATTATTGTCATCGACGAAAATTTGCGCATTAAGCATATGAACCCGGCTTCCGAAAAAATAACCGGGTTTTCCGGGCCTGAGGCAGCCGGTAAATTTTGCTACGAAATATTGAGAGCAAAATTATGTAAGGATGCCTGCCCTATAAAAGCATTAAAAGAAGGGAAAAACCCCGGAGAGTTTATGGCCGATATTCTTACGAAAGATAATAAAAGAAGGTATGTCAAAACCAGGATTATTCATACTCACGGCTATTTTGTGGAGATTTTCTCCGATATTACCCGGGAAATCGAGTTGGAAAAACGAATTAAAGAACAATACATTTTCGAAGACATTATCACCCAGGATAGAAAGCTAATCGAAATTTTGAATCAATTTCCCAAAATAGCCGCCGGTACGGTGCCGGTGCTGTTCGAAGGGGAAAGCGGGGCCGGTAAGGAGGTCTTTGCCAATGCCATCCAGGCCCTCAGCCCGAGAAAGGAGAAACCCTTCGTGAAAATCAACTGCGCCTCTTTGCCCGACACACTTTTAGAATCGGAGCTTTTCGGTTATAAAAAAGGAGCCTTCACCGATGCCCGGAAAGATAAAGCCGGTCTTTTCCGGGCCGCTCACCGGGGCACTCTTCTCCTCGATGAGATCGGTGAGATGAGCCTGGCGCTGCAGGCCAAGCTGCTGCGGGCGGTGGAAACCGGGGAGATCATCCCCTTAGGCGCAGCAAAAACGGAAAAGGTGGATGTCAGGATACTGGCTGCCACCAACAAAGACCTTATAGATGAAGTAGCGAAAGGCAATTTCCGGGAAGACCTTTTTTACAGGCTGAATGTGGTAAACATCGAGATTCCTCCCCTGCGGGAGCGAAAAAATGATATACCTCTTTTTATCGACTTTTTTATTAACCAGTTTAATATCATCCAGGAGAAAAAAGTGGCCGGGATTTCCCGGCAGGCGTTGGAAATCCTGTTGAACCATAGATACCCCGGGAATATAAGGGAACTGCGAAACATCATGGAATATATTTTTATTTTCTGTAATGAAGGGCATATCCAGGCCAGGCACCTGCCCGATTATTTACGAGCCGGCGTAATGAACCGGGCAGGTGTGAAATCAGGTAGGTCGCAAGATATCGACCCGGCGCAAAAATCCTATTCCCTGGAAAAGGAGCAGATTTCGGATGCTTTAAGCCGGGCGCGCTGGAATAAGAAGAAGGCGGCTGAGATTCTCCAAATGGACCGCACCACCCTGTGGAGAAAAATGAAGAAGTATAATATCAAATAGAAAAAAAAGGATTTTATTCGCCCCACCCCCCAACCCCATTCGCATCGAGCTAACTATTCTTAGTAGGATGTTTGAGATTGGACGAAGGGCTTTCGCCCAGTGTGTTGCGGCTGACTTTTACCGCGGCAATTTTATCTCCAGGGATTGTATCTTGTAACGCAGTCCCGATTCGGAAATTCCCAACTCCCGTGCTGCTTTAGTACGGTTGAAATTGTGCTTTTCCAAAGTCCGGTAAATGATACTTTTCTCTATGATATTCAACCGCTCAGGTAGGGGAAGAGAGGTATCCTGCGCTAAAAAGCCGGTCTCTTCTTCCTTTTTTTCATTTATAAAAACAGGCAGGTCCCTAACTGTCAGCACATCGTCCCTGGCCAATACCACCGCCCGCTCGATGATATTCTCCAACTCGCGGATATTACCGGGGTAATCGAACTTAATCAGGGCGTTTAAGGCATCTTTGGAGATCGAGACGATAGATTTGCCTTCCCGCCGATTGAATTTTTTAATAAAAAGGTCGATCAAGAGTTTAATCTCTTCTTTCCGCTCCCTTAAAGGCGGCAAATGGATGTTGATGACATTCAAACGGAAAAAAAGGTCCTCCCGGAACCTGTTCTCTTTCACCAATTGCTGTAAATCCTTATTGGTGGCTGTAATCAAGCGAATATCTACTCTTACCGGGGTGTTAGCGCCCAACCGGATAATCTCATGCTCCTGGAGTGTGCGCAGCAGCGTGACCTGCAAGTCCGGGGAGAGCTCGCCGATCTCGTCTAAAAAAATCGTCCCTTTATGCGCTGCTTCGAACTTGCCTGTGCGGGTGCTTACAGACCCTGTGTAAGCGCCTTTCTCAGCGCCGAACAGTTCCGCCTCGATCAGGGTGGCCGGCAGCGCGGACAGGTTGACTTTGACCAGTTTGTTGCCCCGGCGCGGGGAATAATAGTGAATGATGTTGGCCACCACCTCTTTGCCTGTGCCGCTTTCGCCGCTGAGCAGGATATTGGCGGAAGAAGCGGCGGCACGCAGAACTACGTTCATTACTTCTTGCATCCTGCCGGAATCGAAAACATAATTCTCAAAACTGAATTTCTCTTTCAAATCCTGCTGCAAGCGGCGGTTCTCTTCCAGCAGGGCGACTTTCTCTAAAGCTTGCTCGATGTTGTGAAGCAGTTCGTCCATTTCGATGGGTTTGGTGAGGTAGGTGTAAGCGCCCATCTTCAACAGCCTGACTGCCTTCTCCACCGAACTGTAAGCAGTCATAAAAATAACCGGCAGCAGGGGATTTAGTTCTTTTATTTTTACAAAGACTTCTTCGCCGCTTTGACCGGGTAGTTTGTAATCTAATAGAATTAGATCGACGGGATTTTCCCGGAAATAAAACAGCGCTTCTTCGCCGTTCTCGAAAAGCGCACAGTTGTACCCCTGGTTCTTTAGGTTGTCCCGGATTACTTTACCGGCAACTTTTTCATCCTCGACGATTAAAATATTAAATTTTTCTTTCATAATCTTTTTTTATTGCCTCCGGCGGGTCAGAACCTTTTTGTAAAAAGGTTCCGACACCTCCAAAAACTTCTAATTAGCCGTGCGTTTGTACCCTTACAGGACGTCTGGGGATTTGCTCATACGTTGGGCTTAATAAAAGTTTGCTCACAAAACAAACTTTTTGGTTAACCTGGTCGAAGATGCTTTTCCCAGGCCCCTCATGGGTTGCAGGCACCGCCTGCTTTTTTCAAAAAGGTTTTTGGTCGCCGAAGGCAGGGATTTTGATCTCGAAAACCGTATCCCCGGACACGCCGGAAACCAACTCGATCTTGCCGTTCAAGGCTTTTAGTACTTTCAAAACGATATGCAGTCCTAACCCCATACCTTTCGTCTTACTCGACACATAAGGCTTGAAAATTTTAGCGGCAATCTTTTCGGGAATACCCCTGCCGTCATCTTCTAACCTGATTTTTAACCCGCTTTTATCCAAAGAGAAAGCTAATTTTATAGACTTCGCCCCGGCTTCTAAGGAGTTCTTAATTAGATTGAATAACACCTGTTTTAGTAGATCGGGATCGGTGCGAAAAACAGCGCCGTCTTGAACAGCAGCCTCTAAAACCGCCCCGCTTTTTTCGATCTCCGCCGCGGTAAACAAGCGGAATTCTTCGACAAAAGAGCTAATATCCACAGCCTCGCTCCGCGGTTTTATCTCTTTGGACAGATCGGCATAAGACTCGATGATGGCGTTTATCCGCTTCACTTCGCCTTTGATGGCGTCGCGGTAAAAAAGAGCATCTTTTTCCGAACTTACGAATTTCTCTAAAGCATTAAACGAAAGATAAAGCGAATTCAAAGGATTCTTGATCTCATGAGCAATCTCCGCCGTCAATAAAGATAACTCCTTAAACCGCTTTTTCTCCTGTTTTTCCCGCTGAAATTCCAGCTCTTTTTTCAAAAACTTCCTGTCGAAATATATAATCAACCCGGTAAGAAGCAAAAATATAAGCAAAAAAAACACTGCCACTACCAAAAAATTACGGTCGGCTGTTTTTTCAAAAGCAGGCAAAAATTCATAATTAAAACCGATGTGCAGCGCCAAAGCCCGGCCCTGCTCATCTTTAAAATCGCCCCGGATGTCGAATATTTTGCCCACAGGCGAATCTAAAAAAGCAAACCCTTCCTGGTCTTTTAACACGGGGAAATAACCTTCGTAGCGGGATAACAAAAAATCCAATTCCTTCTCTTTAAAAAGGCCGATATATACGATTAATTCGTTTCGAAAGAGGTTGTGCAGGAAATCTTGCAGCGCCTTTTCTCCCTTCTCCAAAAGCTGCGACCCGGAAATTTCGATCAAGCTGCGAATGGTTTCGCCCTCGGCAGCAGTAATTTCCTCGATTTGCTCCCTGGTCCTATCCCGGTTAAAACGGTTCAGGAAATAAATAGATATTAAACTCACCAAAAGAAAAATAATTAACAGGTAGAAAATTCTTTTTTTCAACGGCGTCCCTTTCCTCTTTTTCTTCCTCTGCCGCTGCCGCGGGGGGAGATGAATCTCCTCTTACCCTGCCGCCACAAAGGGAAGCCGTTCTTGTCCCGGAAATAATATTTTTTCTTCCCGAAGGTGAGGGTGCGGGCAATAATAGTGTGCTTGTCTTTAAAGCAGCAGTAGGAACCGGTGACTTCGACTTTGTTCCCGGTTTTCATTTTTTTTGTCTTAAAAAACCATCCCGGGGCCACTTCTACCCGGTATCGTTCCCCGCTGTCCTGCTCTTCCAGTAAGAGTACCGTAAAAACGCTCTTTTTGGAAGCCGGTTCTTTTTTTATTTCTAAAATTTCTCCTTTGATGGTTTTGACCTGGTCTACCCGGTAGTACTTGATTTGGGCGGCTTTTTTTTGAGCAGCGGCGCTGAACCCGGCAAGCAAAAGTAAACAAAACCAAAGGATTATTTTTTTCATTTTATACCTGGAAATAGTAACCGATTTTTATACCCCTTGTCAACATTTTGTAAAAAAAAATTTCTACGAAGTGGGGGTTAACAAAAGTTTTTTGGGGGGTCAAGGGGGGCGATTTTTCAAAAAAGCCCCCCTTGCCGCCGGAGGCAAGGCCTCCGGCGGGTCAGAACCTTTTTGAAAAAAGGTTCCGACACCTCCAAAAACTTCTGATGAGCCGCTTCGCGGCAAATTTTTTTAACACCGGAGTGCGTTTTTTGTTATCTTCGTCTTCCGCGTCCCTGGCCGCGACCTTTTCCCTGTAAACTCTGTCTCCACTGGGGCAGGCCGTCTTTGTCTCTCAATATTAACTGTTTGCCGGCCTGGTTAACTTCCGCGGCAAAAAACTCGCCTTCGTATTTGCCGGTGCCTTTGAACGCTTTAATCGTGATCGTTTCGCCCTGCTTAAACTCCCAGTTATTGGAATTTAAGTAAGCGGCGGGGCCGATGCGCACCAAAGCATTTTGGCTGCCTGTGGCTACGGTTAAAACGACACCGGCGGCATACCTGCCTCTACCTTCAATGCATTTCTCGACTTTTGTTACTTTACCCTCGATAGCCGCCGCAGCGGTTACATCGAAAGTATGCAGCCGGTTGACCCGGTTCCGGTATAAGGGGCGTTCGTTGTATCCCTGGCCCCGTCCCTGGCTGTAGGCCAGGACTGCCGTCATCAAGATAACCATTGTTACTATTGTGATTTTTTTAATCATTTTAAAACCTCCCGGTTAATTTTTATTTTTCGATATTTTACTGTCTTTTGTTAATACCTCGTGAAAGTTTGTTAACAAAAACAACCTTATGGAACAACCTGGTTTGATGTGCAATTTCCAGGCCCCCCATAGGGTGGGGGCGCCGCCCACCGGACGCCGACCCCCAAAAAAAACTTTAATCGTTATTTCTACCGCCTCTCCACAAAGGAGCGCCGGTCTCAGGGTCGCGCAATTGCACAAAAACCCCGTTTACCGTGATGGACATCAGCACATTCACGGCATTTCCGTTATAATCTACCGCGAAGCCTTTTGCAGTCACTATATCTCCAGCCACCGGCCTGTCTACCTCTGAAATTTCCCAATAAAATTGGGGGCCCATACCGACTACGGAGATATTTCCTGCCGCGGTGGCGATTTGCATGCCGCTGCCGGTCATGCCGAAATTAGACGTGTAAGCGCAGATCACCTCTCCTTCATAAGTAAAAGGAACGCCGTTGAGGATATCGTTGTAAGAGCCGCCCCAGCCGCCGCCGCGTTGGGCATTTTCGTTATTGCCGTTGGAACCGCCTCTCCACAGCGGCCTGCCGTCTTCGCCGCGCAGTTCCACTTTAACGCCGTTGACTGTAATTTCAGTCAGTACGTTTCGTTCCAGGCTATTATAATCTACCGTATAGCCCTTGCCGCTGACCGGATCGCCGACCACGGGTTTTTGAGCTTCCAGGCTGTACCAATAGCTCGAGGGACCCAGCCCGGTAACCGTCAAATTGCCGTCAACCGTGGCTGCCACCAAAGCATCTCCGCCGGTCCCGCAGCTAATCACAGTGCCCTCAAAAGAGAAAGGCGTTCCTTCAAAAAGATTAAAGCCCGGGATACCGTTTCCGTTCCCATTCTCGCCGCTGTTTTGGTTCTGGTTGCCGTTCCCGGAGCCGCTGCCGTTTCCGTTTCCATTTCCGAAACCATCAACGCTTTCTTGTGCCTGGACCGGTAATAGAACCAGCCCGATAATCGCTAACAAAATCATTATTTTTTTGTTCATTATGAACCTCCTGTTTGATTTTTGTTGTAAGGCTTACTATTAGCAAGATCGGTGCCAACTTATCACCTTCTCCTATCGCCGGGCAAAACCCTCATTACAAAATGATTTCGGGCATTCTTAGCCAAACCGAATAGGGCCGGATAATTCGCAGGAATTTGCGAATTGCCGCAGGGTTCTGCGCCCTTGTGGCCACCGGGGTCCACAGGCCACCGGGGCACCACCGGGGTCAAGTCTTGCATTAACACATTTTGATAACTCAAATGTAGTAATGCAAGACTTGACCCCGAAAGTTTTATCTTATCTTTTGCTGCAAAATTTGCACTTTTGCACCCACCGTCCCCTATTTTCCCCAAACTTACAACTCCAGTTCCCGTTATCCTGTCGATATACATGCCAGTTTTGCAAATTAGATTTATCTTCATAAACGGCTATCAAATGTTCACAATCATTACAATTAGACTTATTACAATTAGTCTTACTGCAACCAAAACGAGGTGGAATTAGATTTGGTTTATTTACTGCCGGATCATATTTACCCTCTGGTGGTTGCATGTTGTTGGAACCAACGGCATATCCCATACAATTGTAGGTTGAATCTTCTGTTCCCGGCCTTAATGTATGATATTTCCCATTGTAATATTTTCCGGGATCGAATTGAGTCCCAAATGGATCAATCAAAGATATAGGATCATTTAAAACAAACTGGTAAAAATTCAAACCACCATTGAAACCAATCGGGTCTTCGTTTATAAACCTGCCATTAGCCGGATTGTAGTATCTGTTATAGAAGTAATATAGCCTAGTTTCAGAATTATAGTACTTTGACTGGAAGCCGAGGCTGCCTTGCGAGGAGCCGGATTGATTAACGAGATTGCCGAAAGAATCGTAAGTACGGTTGTCGATGACCTGCTGATTTCCGAGAGAGACAACTTTGTAGACTGTGCCCACTTGATCTTTGACGTATGAATACCAGCCTGTCTTGTCGGTGTTGAAGGGATTCCAGACTTCAGAGCATTCAAAATAGCCTTCAAAATCATCTTTGCCGACTCCGGTAATATAACGCCTGACAGCTTGATGGTTCCCGTTCATCTCAACTGCAAGATTGTAACGCTCCCCAAAGAGATTGTTTTTAACTTGGTATAAAGCCATCATGATTAAACTTCACAATTTTTTTCATTTCCCTTTACTAACACACCCTTTTTCCATACTTCCTCGCTTTTTATTGAACTATCTTTGTTCCAAATTGTCCATTTCCCATCTTTTTTGTTATCTTTGTAAAAGCCACTAATTTCAAGCTGGCCATTATCATACCAACTTCTAACTCTTCCGTGCTGTATTCCTTCTATAAAATTTGATTCATCTTTTTGGTTACCGTTTTCGTAGTATTCAATCCAGCAGCCATGAAGTAAACCGTTTCTATATTCCCCAACACTCCATATCCTACCTGTGTTATACCACATTTTCGATTTACCATGTTTCGTTTCATTTCGTAATTCAGTTTCAAGTAACTTTCTACCATCTTTAAACCAAACAATTGATTTCCCCATCCCTTCATTGACTTCAACCTCCTTCCTTTTGTTACCATCTTCGTCCCACTCAATTAATCTTTTGTTTAATTTGTACCCATTATACTGATAATGCCCTATAGCTTGAATTCTTCCATTCTCATGGAATTTAATTAAATTTCCATCTTTCTTGCCATTTTTAAATTCTTGTATACGGGCAATCAACCCGTTTTTATGATACTCAAAGGATGTCCCATTTACTTTTCCATTTTTAATTTCTGATACCCCCCACAGCTTCCCATTCTCATGGTATATCTTTACTGTTCCTGTCTTTCCGTTCTTTTCGAATTCATCCTCCGTTACAATTTTACCATCTATAATATATTCTGTCTTAATTTCAGATAGACTATAAGCGCCTGTAAAAAGGCAAAGAAAAAAAACCATCAATAATACTATTTCTTTATTCATTTCTTTGAACAACATTTACCCTCCCACTCTGCCTTTGTGCTTAAACACAAACCTTTTAATGCTGTAGTTCTCATAACCCTTTCATTACGAGATTTTTTTAGATTCTTATTCCACTTTGTAACAAACTTATCGCCAATCGTATAAACCGTAATATCAAGGCTTGTGCTAATATTCTGATCCTCAGCAGAAGCATCATTCGAAGCTCCAGGTGGATGAGTATGGAACCATGCAATGATATTAAAACCTGGTTTTCTAGTAAAAGTACTCACATTTTTTCGCCTTCCACTTTTTTCTTTTTGCCCACATGCGGTCAAAATATAATCCTTTTCAGTTTTATGCTCATAAGCCATAAAGCTAAGCTCTTTGGCTTTTTTTTCAGGAGGGTCCATATATGTATGATACCAAATGCAGCACATTGCATGCAAAACTTTTTGATTATCTGTTAGTGAATCTAAACCATAAATATCTATAAAATTTACCGGATCATTACCAACAAACGCAAACATATTTATTCCACCATTGAAACCAATCGGGTCTTCGTTTATAAACCTGCCGTTTGCTGGGCTATAATACCTGTGATAAAAGTAGTATAGACCTGATTCAACGTCATAATATTTCGACTGGAAGCCGAGATTGCCTTGAGAGGAGCCGGATTGATTGACGAGATTTCCAAAAGTATCGTAAGTGCGGTTGTCGATGACCTGCTTCCGTTCGAGGGAGACAACTTTGTAGACGGTGCCCACTTGATCTTTGACATAAGAATACCAACCGGTCTTGTCTGTGTTGAAGGGATTCCAGGCTTCGGAACACTCAAAATATCCTTCAAAATCATCTTTACCAACACCGGTTACATAACGCCGGACAGCTTGATAGTTCCCGTTCATCTCAACTGCAAGATTATCGCTGTCCCACAGGAAATTTGTTGCGGTTCCATTCACTGTTTTCCAGATGCGGCGTCCGTAAATATCGTATTTATAGGTGGCGATTTTGTCAACCGGCGAGACGTCGGTGGCGTAGTGTTCGTATTTGATGAGGCGGTTTTCCGAATTATAGAAATACTTCTTTATCTCGGTGCTGAGTTTGTTCTTTTCCTGCATGAGGTTGCCGTCAGCATCGTAGGTGTAGGTTTGGGTAGTGGAATCGGTTAGTTGATTGAGATCGTTGTAGGTATAGCTGTTGGTCAAAGAGGTGAGCCGGTTACCGCGGCTGTCGTAGGTATAAGATTCAGAGAAGGGCTGCGGGATGGTATGATTAACATTGGTGATTTCTAAATCCTGGTTATAATTTACCGTGAGTTGTTTACCTCCTGTTAACGATGTAATTAACCCGGATGTGTCGCGGGTCAGGTTTAACTCCACATAAGGAAATTACCCGACGGTTAAGGGTTTCTTGCGATAAATCATCTGCTTGAGGATGCCGTTGGTGTCATAGGCGAATAACTGTTCTCTTTTGAGATAAGGGGTGGTCTTCTTTGTCAGGCGATAGGCGCTGTCATAATAATATTCGGTTTCGTGAGTGGTTCCGATACCTTTTTTTCCGTACCAAACCCGCAGCGGAGTAAAACCGATAGGCGTGCCCGCTCCCGAATCGAAATTGTAAGAATAACCTTTCGACCATAAGAAATTATCGAAATAGCGGACGGGGAGGCCATAGCGGTTAACAATATGCTGCGTCCAGGTGCCGCTGTCTATGCGTTTCTCCATCACCAGCGTGTTGTTGGGGAAACAATTGCCGTACTCATACTCATAAGAATATCCGGGGGCTGTAATCGATGTCACCCGGTCTTTATCGTCATAAGTAAAAAGGGTTTCGCCTTCCGGGGTGGTCTTTTTAGCTAAACGGCTGTTCTCGTCATATTCGTACCGGGTGTTTTGCCCGCGCTTGTTGGTAAATTTGATTAGACGGTTGGCTTCATCGTACTCCTGCGCGATTCTGCCGGCGTTCGGATAGATCATTTCAATTGCATTACCCATTATGTCGTACTTAAATTCCCATACCTTTTTACCAGAATCTACTATTTTTGTCAACTTTAAATCTGCTCCACATGATTGGCAGCCTCCACTGCCCCAAACATAAGACACTTCGCGGCCAGATGGACTGCTCTCTTTGATTACCCGGCCCATAATATCCCGCTCTATGCTCACAGTGCGGTTCATCTCGTCGGTGATGCCGGTAACTTCGCCGCGATTGTTCCGGGTGACAGATACCCGGGTGCCGTCATTGTTCTTGACAACAGCTAAAAATCCCCGGCTGTCATAACTCATTTCGTTGATTTTGCCGTCCGAATATTCGATCTTGAAAAGATCATTCTCCGCATTATAATAGTACTTCGTGTCCCGTTTTGGATATTATCATGCACCCGGGTGAGGTTCTTGTTAGCGTCATAAGTAAAGCTCATGTCCGAGCCGGTGCTGCGCACTCGCGACAATAACCTCTCCGCATTATAATATAGATAAGTATCGGACTTGTCGTTCCACTCGAAACTGTCCTGCTTCTCAAAATACGCATGATTGTCTGTGTCAACCGGCAGCCATTTGGCGTCCTTGAATTCGCCGCCGATAATACTCCTGACCTGCAAGTCCGAATTATAGTAAATTTTGGCTGTTTCTCGCTCTTCTAAACCTTCCTGGATTTTGACGGGTACACTGTTACTGCCTGCATCGGCATAGGTAATGGTTTGCTTTAACTCCCCGTTGACATATTTTTTACGCCAGCCGCGCCCGATGATGTGCCGTTCCTCACGGCCATCCTCATAGGTCACGACTGACTCCATGCCGTCGGTTTCAGCATCTAAAGGATAATTCACCGGCGCTCCTTCGTCACTCACTTCGTCATTCAACATATACTTTAATGCCGAGGCTTCTAAAGTCCTTACGCCGCCGTTGGGTAAATGCACTTCTTTCAATACCGGGTAATCCTCGTCCCAGGTATAGGTTTTGGCTGCCGTTCCCTGCCTGTCCAGAACCATCAGGCCCCGTTCTTCATAACCGAATTCCCGCTTCGTGTTGTCGGGATAGGTAACCGAAGTCAGGAAACCCTCCGCGCCGGTCCGGATAACGGTCTCACGCCCGCTGGAATCCTGTACTTTTTCGATCCTGCCGCCGGCGTCATAAAACAACAACATATATTCCCCTCCGGGGTATAGGATTCGGGACAGCCTGTCCGCGGAATATTCATAGTTCACCGTCCGGCCCCGGGGGTCCTGCTTCGCTGTCATAAAACCGGAACTGTCGAAAACATACCGGGTGCCGGAATACTCTTCCTGGACGAAAAAATCGCCTTCCCGGTAAAACTTCGGCCACTTTTGCTCGTCTACGCTGCTGTACTCTCCCGGGCTGCCTATGGCAAACACCCGTTTGATAATACTGCTGCCTTTGTTGTTGGTATAGGCGGGATAACCGATCTGGAACTTAATGTAGCGCATTTCCCGGCCCCCGGTTTTGCTTACGATATAAGGCGCATCGATGCGGAAATCCATGGCGTCGGCATCATCTATTTCCGGTTTGATCGTCGTGGGTTCGCCGTATCGGCTCCAGGTTTCCCAGGTCCGGTTGTCCGTAGAGGTGGATATTTTGATATAATCCCAGATGCTGAAGGCATTCCAATAGGGTGGGAAATCCAATCCTACCTTATATATTT
>JAGLSW010000268.1 GCA_023135565.1 Candidatus Aminicenantota bacterium
CTCATATAGAGCCGCGATTGTTCCCTGGGGTTCATGCCCACCTGGAGGGTCATATCTATGACGGCGGAATCCAGTTTTAGCAGGTTTTTGAGGAGTTTTTGAGCTTTGTCTTGCATATTAAGCTGCCATTGGGCATAGACGTTGAGCCCGGAGATAACGCCGCCTGCATGCACGGGCAGGGCAACTTGTTTGGAAGCTATGGCGGGTACCTGGAAAGCGGCCATATCCGGGAAGGTGAAGTCGGGATTATCGATCGAAGAGACCACGATCATGAATTTTTGCAGCTTGACGAATTTTTCGAAAAATTCGAAGAATTCCAATCCTTTAATAGCGGAGGGCATACCGGAGCTCATATCCAGCCCGGCGGCAAAGCCCCACTTGCCGCCCACTCTTTCCACCTGGAAAGCCAGGCTGCCGAAATCTTCTATTTGAGTGCCTAATATGAACTGGTAATTTTGTTCCTGTTTTTTGAGCATTACGTAACTGTCGATAAATGTAAGATCGAAGTTCCCCGGCAGCGAGACCTTTTGATTGGTCAAAAGGCCGGTCAACTGCTTGAGCCTGACCTCCGGGATCATCGAGCGGATGATGATGTCGCCGGGGATGTCGTAAGCAATGGAAAGGGAAGCGATGCTGCCGAAGGCGATGGTGCCGCTGATCGAACCGGCAATGGGTCCGCCCTGGGGATAGCTGAAACCCATGGATACATCTTCGACCTTGAATTTTTTGGAGCCTATCGAGATGACCCAGGGATTGGGCTTTCCCGCCATGGCCAGGGCCATGGAGTACTGTTTCCCGGGCGCCACACCCAACCTGAATGAATCGATGGTTAAATCGCTGGGAGTGGGGATGCCGGGCGCATAGGTTTTCAAGATTTTTTCCAGGGGGATGGTCTGTGCTTCCGCCATCTCGGCGTATACGGTAAAACCGTCTTGATTACTTGCAAAAATCTTAAAAGGCACGCCTTCGATTTGCAGTTGGCCGTATACGGTGACGATGTATTCCCTTTCATACTCTGTATCGTTATCTATAGCAGTACTAAAGGGATTATAGATGTCGAAGTGGCAAAAAATATTATCTATTTGGAAGTGGTCCTCCCAGATTTGCCAATTCAAATCGGGCATGCCGATAGTAAAGGAGGCATAAGATACCTTGATATTTGTGAGCGAGCTATAATCGACGGCCACACTGGCGCCGGTCAACTCCAATTGGCCTAATTCTTCACCCAGTTCTTTAATACTGTCGGGCAATTGTTCCAGGGGGCTTTTACTTGAACCGGTTAAACCTACCATTTGAGATAAATTCGACAGGGATACCCCTTCAAAGAAACCGATCAATTGGAACTCATCCACGCCGATCTCTGAGGGGGCCACCATATCGATTTCAATACCGGCCCCGGGCAGCGAGATTTTCCCGGTATAGGCTTGCATAGGTTCAAATACCGGGTTTGTGTCCTCGAGCACCCAGTCATAGTCGAGAGGGGTGTAGATATAGAGTTTTTCGCCTGTAAATTGAATCTTATCCTTAGCGATGCTGTAATCGAGTCCTAAGTCCACCTGCAGTAAAATACCGGGCAAACCTTCGGGGAAATCCTGCACGATATTCCAGGGATAGACAAAACGTTCCAGCGACTCGGGGCATTGGCGGGCGAGCCAGTTGGGTGATTGTGTGGGCAGGGGTTTTCTTATGGTGCCGTAAACGGTTAATTGGGTTGTATACTGGAACACATTTTCAATAATACCCAGGAATCCTAAGGGGCGAAGGTGACTGACAAAATTGATGCCCCATTCCAGTGGAACGTTAAAGTCCGGCTCCTGCTGTGGGCTGCCGGTCACCATATAGTAAGAGTTAAACAGGTATAGGTCGTCCAAAGGGACGATATCGGGAACCGTCGACTCCCCGGTGAAGCGGTTGAAGAGGGTGGGTTTATTCTTGTCGATGACCCTGGGTAGATTGGGGAAACTCCGTGAAAAGTACCATTTGTCCGGTTTCGGCATATCCCCGATCAAGGAGTATTTCAGTAATAATTGCGCTTTTTTATCACTATCTATGGAAATGTGCGCTTCGACCGGCAGGTTGGGGATCAGCAAAAAGCTCGACGTTCCGTTTACGACTATGGTTTGGGCCTCATCATCCATGGATGTAATTTCGGCATCGGTGATGACGATAGGCTGCTCGTCATAGCAATACCTTATTAATTTATCGATATTGCCGGTCAGCGTTTTTGTCGAGATCGTGATGCTGTTATCTTTAATCTTACCATCCGCTATGCCCAATCTTGATTTAAGTTGTGTAAAATTCATAGTAATTCTCCTTGTTTGCTGCTTGTATTGAATTATGGCAGTTTTTTACTTTTATATATTTTTATCTCTTGATCGAACCACCTCTCTGCATCGTCGGCGTTGATTCCACTGGGGGGACTAATATACAACGCATCGTTTTTTTTTATGTCAAGGGCTACCTCTTTTTCTTGTTCACAAGCATTATAAAAAGCCTCTATTTGCGTCTTATTCGAATTCGGCTGCAGCTCCGGCTTGAGTTTCTTTATGAGAGGTGGAAAAAATTGCCTGCCTTTAGTCGATGTATGTTTACTAACTCCCTGAGTTCTATCCACCTTGCAAAAACTGGTTTGTTTGTGCCCGCCATTATTGGGACAGCCATCAATACGCAAGAAATAACCATCTGAACAGGCAGCAATGTTAGCTTTTTTGACATACATTCCCGCTGCGATCAGCAAGTGCAATTCAACACCCGTCGCATAATCTATGCCTTCTTTTTGTGTATTTTTACTGAGTTCGTTAATTAAAGTTCTTATTAATCCGCCCTGGCCTCTGGTACCCATCTCCACCTTTCCGTCTTTTTCTTTCCTGGTGGGTATCCCCAATTCGTGTTCCTTACAAATTTCCAAACCCAACCATATCCCATCGTAGTCGAATATATGTTTCTTTCGTTTTACTGTAGTTAGGTATTTTTCGCTAAATGCTTCGGGCGGTCCTTTTGGATCACGATCCTTGTCTGTGCTCTGTACAACCATGGGTACACCGTCAGCAGCGGCTGCCATTGTTTTTTCTATAACCCTTGTGGTCTTTTGTTGGTCCGCTGCCTTTTGTTCTTTAAATTTCTCCCAGGTGAGTCCGGTATGACCTTTTATGTATAATGCGGTATTGCGATAGACTTTCTGTACCACTTTTTCATTAGGGATTTCAGGCTTTATCCACATAATGGTCCCGGCAATCACCAGCCAATGCTTAAATTTCTCATCTTCGGTTATGGTCGCACGAAGTACATCTTTAATGGCTAAATACTCTTGGTAGCTATAGGCACGCTCCCGGGACGCCGGCCTGAAATAGAATTCAGGGGCCATAAAAATTTTTAACGTGTTTGGATCGTTTTTATTACCTTCCTTTTTAAAAACTTCATCACGGGCTCTCTTTAATACTGCCAGGAACCTAATTACCCTTGCCTTTGAATCTGGGGTAAGCTCTTTATCGTCACCCTTTAGGGTAATCGTAGAATCTATGTTTTCTGCTTTACCAGCCGGTATTCCGTAGATACCCTTATTCTGATTGTCTTTAGTGATTGTGGGGACTTGATAGGCGATGTACCTGAATTTGTTAAACGGCATGTTTTACCTCCTTATTTTGTAGTACCTTCAAAAGTTTTTAAGGGGAAACTTTCAAAACCCTATTTTTATATCATACTTGATGATGTCGTAAAAAGTCTAAATTAGAGGAAATTGAAAATGAAGACTGCTGATAACAAAGGGTTTTCAAAATCTGATCTTGCTCAAAAAAGACTTTTTACGAGGCCATCATACTTAACAAATCCTTAACCTAAGGATTTCGATCATCCGACATTGTAGCAAGAAAAAAAAATAATTTCAATAACAATCGGTTCAAAATATGCAACAAATCGTTCATAATCAAAAAAAACGGCGCTTTTCCGGCAGCATGTGCAGCAAGCAGCGGA
This sequence comes from Candidatus Aminicenantota bacterium, assembly GCA_023135565.1. Lineage (GTDB taxonomy): Bacteria > Acidobacteriota > Aminicenantia > UBA2199 > UBA2199 > JAGLQA01. Next base: position 3,970 of record JAGLSW010000268.1, read on the forward strand.
TTATTATTGATTTTGAAATTCGCAGAAGCGATTGGATTTTTCAGCTTCTAATTTATCATACAAGAAAAGGATTGTCAAAGTGGAGAAATGTAACTATCCGGTTTTAGGCGACAAGCAGCAGCTCATAATGAGGATATCGCTTAACCGGCAAAGGTGTACGAATGTCGCTCAGCGGAAATGATACCTTCATCGAGATGTTTTTTCGTCACTTCGGCCCGTTTCGCGGCGTCCGTCATCGGCGACCTCCCGTAAGTTTCCCGGATCGTCAAATATGCGTCGATGAGTTCGAGTTCCTCTTTTGTTCCCCAATTCTCCGGGTTGGATAACCCGGTTTCTTTTAATGCTTTTTTAAGACACCCCTTGATATAACCCGGACGGTTCACGTGATTATCGAGCAGCAGCGCCAGTCCATATTCAGATGTAATTAGATCTGCTATATAGTATTCACCCACTTTGCAGCTTTCGGCTTTATAGAACCTGTCGATCCGCGAAAGTGCGTGCTCGATTTCAATGGCTTGAATGATAGGATCCTGCCCGGCTTTCCAGAAATAAAAGGACCACTCGGGCCCGCGCAGCATGGTTTTGTCGGCTGGAGTTGCCAACTTTATGCCGTTAAGGGTAAAGTATCCCGAGATACTGCCGGTTTGCACAATATCGAGCCCATGGCGGGCAAAATACTTTTCGAAAGCGGGAATATTGACGTCTTTTATCTTTTTCAAAAGCGCGGGTAATTCACCCCGGTCAGATCCCCGGCCGGCTGTCCATTGGAACATGCCGAAGGTCATAAAGCAGTTATCCCAGGTATTAACGGCATTGAGATTGCCTTCATTCTCCGAGACCGAAACCATGATGTTGATTTGTGAATCCGTTAAACGCAAAAAGGTAAGCAAGCTTCTATTATTGTGGACAAAATCGATAACAGCCTGCTGTCCGAATGTATAAACGCCCTTCTTGAATTTTGTTAAGCGAACCGTATCTTCTCCACCGGACACATAAACTCTTGTTTTGCCGTATTCAACCTTTTCGGTAATGTGCAGAGATTCTTCTTTTTCAAAATCAAGCCAACCTGGTCCGTAATAATCTTCAAATTTAATTAGCATTTCTCGGGCGATTTCTCCGGTAACGATTGCACCGTCATTTTCAATTCCTTCTTTTTCGGCAAAGGCTTTTACCGCTGCCGTGGTACTGCGGCCATAATCGCCATCAGCGCCATATGTTTCCCATTTCAATTCCTCATCATATCCGAGTTCATGAAGCAGGGTCTGTACGGCAACAACCGCAATCGCATGAGAAGAACCTCTATAATAGTATCTCTCAACTTTGTTTCCCGCGGCGGCATTATGTAAATGGCGAAGTTCATCGACAATTTCTTCACGATCGAGCATTGTTTTCGCGATTTCTTTTGTAACCACTTCCCCATTGCCCGGCAAATTATTTTTTTGGATAAACGCTTTAACAGCGCTTGTGCAGCGCTGCCCATAAATCCCATCCGCACCGTATTCCGGCCACTCCAGTTCACCGCCGAACCCGATACTATTTAAAACATTTTGTAAGGCCCGAATCGAATCTTCATCCGTCGAATCGATCTTTAAGGTGGATTCAACTTTGTTTTCTTCGATTAGCTTTTGAATTTTTTCTTGATTTGACATTTATTTAAAACCTCCTTTGCTGATTTCGTTTATTCTCCTGCAAAACTCCTGGGTTCTCACGCATCGTCCCGGGGATCAAAAACTTCAGCGGTCTTTCTAATCCCTGCAGGTGGACGTGGCATGTGAAATCGCAATATTAGTTGATTTACAGGCATTACTTTTATGTGTACATTCCAACTTATCATATCGGAGAAAAAAAATCAAGTTAAGGGTATTATAATAATAAAATATAAATCGAAAAATTTCAACCTGGGTTTATTAAAAAAAACAAAAGTAACAGCAAGCAGCGGATTATTATTGATTTTCAAAAAAAAAAGAGGTAAAATGAGAAGGTCATTTTAGTGTAAATAATCTTGCAGGCAATTACATGAAAAACGATAGTACCCATGTTACGAAGGGCAAAAAAAATGGCAGCTAAATAAAATAAAAAATAAAAAAGGAGGACAACATGCTGGAAATCAAGAACAAAAAAATTCTCAAGGACGGCAAACCATTCCGTAGCATCACCGGGGATTTGGGGGGATGCAATACGGCAATCGTTTTTTCGTCCGGCATCGCAGATGATAAACACCCCTGGACAAAGTTTGGACAAGCGGACCTCAATCCCCAATATAAAAAGAGGTTTGCCGCTGAAGTTAAAAGTTTAAAAGGTAAAACCATGATGGGCGGCGTGTTTTCCGGGAAGCTCCTGACTCGGGCGTCTCGAGGTAGAGACGCCAGGGGAGTAACGGTGTGGAGCCCGGGACATGGCGCCCCGGGCGCCGACAACGAATCCGTACAGGCAACTTTCTTCACCAACTCCACAGCCATCAAAATGCAGCGCCAGCTCATTGATTTTGTTATCGACACTATAAAAAAAGAAAAGGTCGATGCGGTATTTGCTTTCCTATGGGAATCCCAGGTTGTAAGTGGTAACAAAAAATTTCTTCCCTGGCTGTTCGACCATATGGCATACGTGAAAAAAAAGGCTCCCTGGCTGCCGGTGGGCATTCATAACCATGAAATAGCTTCGGTGCAAACAGTGGAAAATAAGATCAAGGATATATTCTGGTTCCAGGAAGGGGATGCCTGGAAGGATGCCCACCTGGATAAATTGTCGGAAATTGTCCCCGGTATCGTGGGGCACCTCAATCCCGGCAAGTTTAAACCGGGCAAACCGTGGCTGCTTTTCAAGAAAGGCTGGCAAAATGTAGTACTGGACGCGCAGGAGTCGATCCGCTCCGGGCTAATAAAAATCGGTACGGCCGGGACGCTTTACAAGCGCTGGGTAAATAAAAATGAAGCATCTGGAGATATCGATGAAACGCATCAATCTGTGCTTGAAAACTATGATTTCAACCGGGTGAGCAGCCTGATGAGCGACTTCATGGTGAAGATTTCGCGAGAATTAGAAAAATATAAGAACGCTGAAACCCTCCCTGATGATTTCGGCAGGAATTTGTTGTGGAAGTTCACCGGCACCGAGGCAGATGGCGTAATGGGGGGAAAAATAGCGAAAGTGAAAAAGGAAGAAGATAGCGAAAAGAAAGAAGAGAAAGAGAAAAAGGGAAAAGATAGCAAACAGAAAGAAGACAGGTCGGAAAAGGAAAGAGATAACAGAGAAGAAAAAAGAAAAGAAGAGAGAAGAAAAGAGGAAGAAGAGAGAGAAGAAAAGAAAAAGAAAGAAAGAGAGAAAAAGAGAAAAGAAAGACAAAAAAGAAAAGAGGAGAGAAGAAAAGAGGAAGAAGAGAGAGAAAAAAAGGAAAAGAAAGAAAGAGAGGAAAAGAGAAAAGAAAGACAAAAAAGGAAAGAAGAGAGTAGAAAAAAGGAAGAAGAGGGAAAAGAAAAGAAAAAGAAAGAAAGAGAGAAAAAGAGAAAAGAAAGACAAAAAAGAAAAGAAGAGAGTAGAAAAAAAGAAGAAGAGGGAAAAGAAAAGAAAAAGAAAGAAAGAAAGAGAGGAAAAGAGAAAAGAAAGACAAAAGAGAAAAAAAGGTAACAAGGACGATGGATAAATCCCGGAATCCCGGAGGCTGTGTGTGTGCCTGCAATATCCGGCCCGCTCATAGGCTGGGGCCTATAAGCGATAAGCAGGATTTGTTAGACCAGGAGCGGGAAAATCGATGGTTTTATGAAACGGTGTTGGGCAGCCCCTTATCGCCCCCCCCGCAGTGGGATTTCCTAAAACCGGATAGTTACTAAAAATCAAGAACACTAAAAGCTCCTATGCCCGTCCTTGTCTACCCGGAAAAGTATCAGCGGCGCTGCAGGCACAGCCCGCGGCACTATCGTTATCGCCCGGCGCAGCCTCTTCTCCGCCTTTTTGGCGCGCTCTATGTCGCCGGCGTGAATGAAAACGATATTCTCGCCTTTTTTTACGGCATCCCCGGTCTTCTTTTCAAAAAGAAAACCGGCGGCAAAATCGATAGTATCTTCTTTTTTGCTTCTTCCAGCGCCTATCTCCACCGCGGTCAGACCTACTTCCAAAGCGTCGATGGCAGCAATATAACCGTCCCGGTCTGCCGTTAAAGGCACCTGGAATCCAGCCCGGGGTAAAAGCTCATAATTTTCGCAAACCCGGTTTTCGCCGCCCTGGGCTTTGATAAATTTCCTGAATATTTCCAACGCTTTCCCGGAATCTAAAGCGTCTTGCAGCATTTCCCCGGCTTTACCGTAACTGCCGGTAACACCCGCGGCTTCCAACATACAGGCGGCCACGGCGAAAGATACTTCTAAAAGGTCCGCCGGGCCGCTGCCTTTTAGAACTTCGATAGATTCTATTATCTCTAAAGAATTGCCCACAGCCCGGCCTAAAGGTTGGTCCATGCGGGTAATGAGAGCGATCATTCTGCGGCCTGCTTTTTCCCCGGTTTCCACCATGGTTTTGCACAAACTAAGCGCATCCTCGGTGTCCCTCATAAAAGCGCCGACGCCGGTTTTTACATCTAAGACAATGCCGTCGGTTGTCAATGCCAACTTTTTGCTCATTATACTGCCGGTAATTAAAGGAACCGAACTGATAGTGGCGGTGGCGTCCCTGAGGGCATACAATTTTTTGTCCGCGGGCACGATATTTTCCGTTTGACCGCAAATCACCATGCCCACATCTGCCAGCACCTGCTTGAACTCCCCGGGCTGCAAAAATACCCGGAAACCGGGAATAGATTCGAGCTTATCTAAGGTGCCGCCCGTATGGCCTAAACCGCGGCCCGAAAGCATGGGGACTTTTACCCCGCAGGCCGCTGCCAGTGGAGAGACGATAAAACTTACCTTGTCTCCTACGCCGCCGGTACTGTGTTTGTCGATTTTTTTACCCGGTATCCCGGCCAGGGAAATAGTATCACCTGAATTCGTCATGATTTCGGTGAGAAAGGATAGTTCCCTGCTGTTTAGACCGCGCAGGTAGATGGCCATCAGCAGGGCCGCGGCCTGGTAATCGGGGATCCCGCCGTCTACACAGCCGTCGATAAAAAATTTAATCTCTTCTCTATCGAGAGCTTTGCCATCTCTTTTTTTAGAGATAATCTCATACATACTGCAGCCGCTGAGTTTTTCTTTAGTATTCGTATTAGTATCGGCGTTCATGGCCCAGTACCTCATGGAAAGAAAGAGTATAAGGAAGCAGTTGCGAAACCGTGGCTTTTTGCCGGTCGCCTTTTTTACTGCACATGTAAACCGGGGTGTCCGGCCGGGAGAACTCAGCTATCACCTGGCGGCAGGCGCCGCAGGGAGGCAGAATCTCTTCCGTGTTGCCGGTCACCACGATTGCTTCGATTACCTGTTCCCCGGCGGCGACCATTTTGAAAATAGCGTTACGTTCGGCGCAAATAGTAAGGCCATAGGAGATGTTTTCCACGTTGCAGCCGGAATAGATTTTGCCGCTGCCGCTGAGAACCGCCGCGCCCACGAAAAAATTAGAGTAGGGAGCGTAGGCTTTTTCTTTTGCCTCTTGTGCTGCCTTTAATAGTTCTTCGATATTATCGCTCATTTTTTTTACCTGTTAATTTGATTTTAGTCTAAAAATAAAAAATAGTCAAACCCCGTACGCGGGGCTGCCTTCGGCGACCAAAAACCTTTTTGAAAAAAGGTTTC
>JAGLSW010000269.1 GCA_023135565.1 Candidatus Aminicenantota bacterium
TCCCCGGCAGGGGCCGCCGGAGGCCGAATGCTGAAAACTCTATTTTAATGCATCGCGGTAGAAATCTAAGGCATCGTCGTGCAGTTTTTTCAGCGACGGCTTATTTATATACATCATGTGCCCGGATTCGTAGTATGTGAAAACGAAATTTTTGGTCAGGGAAGGGGGCAAACCGAGATGCTTAAAAGTATAGACAGCGCCGAAATAAGGCGTGGCTACATCGTAATAACCACAGGCTACCATTACTTTCAGGTATGGGTTCCGGGCCATGGCCGAACGCAGCGTTTCGGCTACATTCACATAGCCCCTGCGTGCGTCGCCCCAGTTCCAGGACCACAGGGAGGATATCCATTCGTAAGGAATGTCGTTCTCGCAGCCTAAATCCTCCCTGATATAATGATTGATAACCGCGGCAAAAGGGCCGTCTATAGCGGACATGCTGGGATCGAATTCATAAAACTCCCCGGCAGCGTCCCGCACTTCGGTTTTAAAGCGGCTGTCTAACCTGCCTACTACATGCTTTTCGCTGCGCAGCAGTTGACTGAAAAACCGGCGTGCCCAGATGCGCAGATCGCTATTATCTATGTACTCTTTCGATAGACCGGTGTATTGGGATAGTTTATCTATGATTTTGTCTCTTTCTTTGCCTACCAGCGTATCCCCTTTTGCCAGGGCCAACAAATAGTCGTTCATGGCCCACTCTTCAACCTCTTTTAGAGTGGCCTTTAGATCTTTTTGGTACTTTGGAGCCAGCTTCTTGTGGTAGTAGGCAGTGGCTGTATAAGTAGGCAGGAAAAGGGCGCAGGGGATATCGTTGCCGGGGGCAAAACGGGAATTCTGGAAATTCAGCACCGCGGATACTAAAACGATACCTTTGATATACATGCCGTACCGCTCCTGCAAATAACCGGAAAGTCCGGCGGCCCTCGTTGTGCCGTAACTTTCACCGCAGATAAATTTCGGTGAGAGCCACCTTTTGTTTTTGGTCACATAGAGGCGGATAAAATCGCCTACGGAGGCGGCGTCTTCCTTGACGCCGTGGAATTTCTTTTTCGCCACTCCCGGGGCAGGGCGGCTGTAGCCTGTGCTCACAGGGTCGATAAAAACGAGATCGGTAAATTCCAACCAGGTAAACTCATTATCTGAGTAACCGTAAGGGGGACGAAAAGTAAGCCCATCCTCGGACATGTTCACCCGTTTCGGCCCTAATCCCCCCATGTGCAGCCATACGGAGGAAGAACCGGGGCCGCCGTTAAAAGTAAAAGTAACCGGTCTTTTAGTTTTATCGCCGCCGGTTTTGGTATAGGCGACATAAAATATCAAAGCCTGCTGTTTACCGGCTTCATCTTTCATCTCCAGGCAGCCGGCAGCGGCTTCGTATTTCAACATCTTGCCCTTCACTTTTACGGCATGTTGGGTAACCACCGGTGGGGCCGGTTTTATGGTTTTTGCTTTAGACGCGGCTTTTGGCGGTTTGGGAGGCGCCGCGGCAAAATTTAAAGAATAAATCAAAATAATAAAGACAACAAGAAATATTTTCTTTTTCATGTCAACCTCCAGTTTTTTTAATTTTTAGCCCGCTTTCAGCACAATGCGGGGCGGGCGCGGGCCCGCTGCCTATGAACCTAAGCGAGACGATTCCCGCACTATTAGAAAATCTACGAAAAAAACAAGATTTTCAGCGATAAATAGCCTAATGCGGGCTAAGCTCTTATAGATAATACGACAGCAACTACAAAATTGTTTACCCGTGGCACGGGTGTCCTATAAGGGGCTGACTATCGAGACAGGATAGCCGGGCAGACCCTACTATAGTCTATCCAGCTATAATAACCGGTCATTTGTAGGCCCCACGGTCCCACCACGTGGGGAGGAATTAAGGGGCAAAAAATAGAATTACCCGCAATTCACTTGAAATTAGGAACTTTTTTCTATAAAATGCGTTTATGATAATTGGGACTTTTTTTCCGGTGAACCGGGCAGCACAGCGATTCATTAGCCGGCCGCCCAGCACCCCGGCAGCTAAAGTCCCCGGTTCAAAACCAAGAACAGGAGCATAATTATGTACTCATTTAGAAAAATTATAGGCGTTTTATTCATGGTATTTATAGCGTTACCAACCCTTTTCGGGATTATCTGGGCTGTGGGTATAACCAAAGCCGTAGTATCTCCCGAATTCCTCTCCGATATGCCCAGGGAGATTATCGCCGAAATACCGCAGCACGTTGACGAAATGATCAAAGAGATGCAGGATGAAGATTTCACCGGCGATGATGATGCACGGGCCTGGATAAAAGCCATAGCCCGGGCCGACACCAGTCCCAAAGAACTGATGGAAGAGATCGGCCTTTTAAACTGGCTGCAGAACGAGTTATCAGCTTCTCTCCAGGATATCGGCGATATATTGAGAGGGGAGATGGAACCGAAGCAAATAACGCTCAACATGAGGCCGCTAAAACAGGCGCTGCAGCACAAAGCCATCGACCGCTATATTATGAAATTGACCGAAAACTTCCCTCCCTGCGAATTAGAACAGCTCGAAGAGTGGCGGGACGAACACGACGACTCCTTCCCTGCCTGCCGGCCTGATCCGCGAATAGTAGAGGAGGTCCTGCGAGATTGGCGTGCGGATGTGGAAGGCGACATAGAAGATGAAGTGGAACTGTTCGAAGATGCCCGTTTCCTGCCCCGGGGTTTAAGTACGGCGCGTACCGTGGTTTCATTAACTTATCTTCTTTTTTTAATCCCGGCTGCATTCATCGCTTTTGGAGCGCTCATCGGCGCCTCTTCTAAAATCGGTTTCCTGCACTGGAGTGGGATTAGCACCATAATCGGCGGTATCGTCCCTTTAGGGATGGCTTTTTTCACAAAAAGTATCGTTCCGTGGGCGATAAAATGGTTCCCCTATGAATATACAGACCATGACCTATCGATCCGGTTCCAGGAGATGCTGGTAGATAAGGTGGGCGGAATAACGACTTCGGTTGTAGACCAGTTGTTTTCCCCGGTAATCGCTGCAGCCGGTACGGTTTGTGTCATAGGGATCGTGATATATGCCCTCTCTTTTATGGTGACGCCGCCTGCCGGCGAAAGCACCACCACCGGACCGGACGCAGCGAGTCAAAGCGAAGAAAAACCTGCGGAAACAAAGACAGAGACACAGGAAGAACCGGGAAAAACCGGCGACTCTTAGACCCTTAAATCCGGCGGAAAAATTTGCTATTATTGTTGTCTTTCCGCCGTAAAGTTATAGTCGAATACGGCTTCGACCTCTACTCCGTCCGGGGTATAAGTGGTTGTTTTGGACGTGCCGCTCATATTGTCATTGTCGATAATCGTCCCTTCATATTCGTAGGTCCAAAAGTGCAGGGGGTCTTGATTTGTGAGGTTCATAATAAATTGAGTTCCTGTCACTGTATAGGTGCCGGTAGTGGGACTAATGGATTCGGTAACAGTGCCGGAGTTTTCGTCCCCGGCTAAGGTGAACCTTCTCGTATGCGAGGCGTTTTCGTCGGATTGCAGGACATTGGTAAATATCCAGGTGCCCACTACGTTAATCACATCGTTTCCGTTGTCGTCACCGTTGCCCTCTAAGGCTTTGCAGCCGGCGCAGGTCAATACGGACAAGATCATTATAAAAAATAACACTAAGTACTTTCTCATTTTTTTCACCTATATATATATATTCTTTTTATCCATGGGCTATAAGTTTTTATTATACCATGAATACCTTAATCTTATCAATACCCGTTAAGGTGACTATTCAGCCCCTGGAAAAAACTAAAACAGACTTGC
>JAGLSW010000027.1 GCA_023135565.1 Candidatus Aminicenantota bacterium
TTACTTTATCTGAGCGCTATAGCCGGGGCTTTAATTTCCACGGTGGATGATCTTGCCGCCTGGACCGCGGCTTTAAACAGCGGCAAAGTGGTATCGGAAAAGTCCTTACAACTGATGTATACCCCCGTGAAATTGAATAACGGCGAAGCTTTCCCTTACGGTTTCGGTTTCAGCCTCGGCGAGTTTAAAGGACGGCGGATGATTTACCACGGCGGCGGCATCAGGGGATTTGTGGCTTCCGCCCTGTACATTCCCCGGGATGACGTCTTCGCCGCGGTTTTGTCGAACCGTGACGGCGGCGCGGCGTTCCGGCCCCAGCCTCATTACATCAGCCGCTGGATAGCCGCTGCTTTGATCGGCAGCCCCTACAAAGATTGGAAAACAGTAAAATTAGACCCGCGGGTAGTGGATACAGTAGTGGGAATTTATAAAGTAAAAGAAGACCATTTCCGTGTGATCAAGCGTGAGGGAGAGCGTATTTTTGCCCAGGAAAGCGGAGGAAACAGGAAGGAAATTTTCCCCGCCTCGGAAAGGGAATTCTTTTCCCGGGAATCTAACGATTACTTTACTTTTATTAAAGATAAAGACGGCAAAGTCGTAAAAATGGTAAAACACACCGAAAAGGGCGATGAAGAGGCGGTAAAAACAGGTAAAAAACCGGCAGAGCGAAAAGTTGTGCGGTTGGCTGCCGCTGTTTTAGACAGTTTGGCAGGCCGGTATAAATTCCCCGAATTCGAGTTGGATATTTTTCGCCAAGGAGAGCGTTTGTTCGGGAAAATGGCGTACCAGGATGAGGCGGATGAATTGTTCGCCGAATCGGAGACTGAATTTTTTGCTAAAACTTTTGATGGCCGGTTTATTTTCAAGAAAGACGAAACCGGGAAAGTGACCGCTGTTGTGGTGTTTTTAGGCAAAGATAAGTTGGATGGCAAGAAGGTGTTGTAGATTCCAGGGAAAGTAGGTGTTATAAAGGTTGACCCAGGGGGCTTAACGAAGCCGAATAATTTACCGGGCAATCATTCCGGTTTACGATGGCTGATTCAAACCCAAAATCAATGGGTTTGTTGAGTCGTTTTTAGTTTTTCTATTTTTCGGGCAGTCAGACCGGTATACTTCGCGATAGTCTCTACCGCTAAACCATCATTTAACATCCGTTTTGCCGTTCTTATCTTTTCTTCATCTACGCCTTGTTTTTTTCCTTTGTTGATACCTTTTTCAATACCTTTTTCAATACCTCTTTCAATACCTGCTTCGATACCTTTTTCCATACCTGCTTCGGCAGCTCTTCTTTCCCAACTTGTTACATATGGCATTTTATATTCCTCCTCTAATTTGATTATCTCTTCCGAGAGTTTTTCTTCGAGCTCTTCCGGCACCCGGAGGAGCCAGTCTATGAATTTTAACAGTGTGCGGGCGGCGTCCCGGCTGAAGCCCCCGGCATAACATTCCCTGATAAGTTCTCTTTTAACATCATATTTCTTGCTATCATCGCCTTTTTCAGCTTCAAAATTTTTAAGCTGCGCCCGCACTATCAGGGTCATAGGATTATTTGAATGCTCCAACTCTTTTCTTTTTTGCTCGTTGACTTTATAGTCGATAATTTTAACGATAGGAATTTTCATCCTGAGATCAAAACCCCAATAACTAATACGGTATTCATCCGGGCGGAAGTTCACGTCTTCATCTGTTAGGACCGCCGCACTGACAACTCCTACACCCGTCTCCTTGAATTTATCGAAAGCCCGGTAGTTGTAAATGTACATTCTCTCCATAAAATCTTCCTGCGGCTGCCCCTGTACTTCGATATGGATAAAAATGCAAATGCATTTCATCGAGCCGTCTTTCAGGTAAACTTTGGCCAATACATCGGCGAGACGTTTTCCTACTTTGCCGTCCGGCATGATTTTCCGCAGTTCCTGGCTGAGAAATTCTATTTTTCTCGAGAAGTCTATATCCCGGTAGATACCGGGAAAGAAGAACTCGATAAAATATGTAAAAAGTTCTTCGATGACGTCTTTCCAGGCAGAGTCGTAGTCTGTTCTGAGGCTTCGACCGGTCGGTCTTTTTTTTCCGGCGATACTATTTTTAGTCACGCTGTAAATATAAACTAAAATCGGTTAAATTTCAATCTTTTTTTGGATTTTGAGCAAACTTTTCCTGGAATGTCATTAGCAATTTCAATTAGAAGCCCCTACTGACCACAATTAGAAAAAGATTAGAAAACATTATCCACCGGCGATTTATTCAGCCTGCGACCTGGAGCGTCACCCGGTATAAAACAAGTGTCCTACAATTTGCTGTAAAAACAGATAAGCGTCCTTTTTTTAGGACAAAAAAACTCGCTAAACCCGGCAGTTGACATGCTGCCCTGTTTATCTACACCTACACAAATACTACCGGGAATAATCTCCCCGGCTGTTTAATTTTTCGGTATGGGCTTGATATTTTCGGCTTTAACGTGTAAAATAGCGGATTAAGTTAATCCTATTTTTAATAATCATATCCCCGGCAGGGGAATCATAAGGAGGCTTTATGCTAAAAGGACACCCTAAAGGATTAGTTGTGTTGTTCTTCTCCAATATGGGAGAACGTTTCGGTTACTACACCATGATGGCGATCTTCACCCTCTATTTCGAGGGCAGCTTCGGAATCTCTATCAGCAATATCGGGATCATCTGGGGAGCATTTCTCTTCTCCATCTACTTTATTCCCCTGTTCGGCGGTATGCTGGCCGATAAAGTAGGCTACGGGAAAATAGTCGCCGCCGGCATTGTATTTATGTTTATGGGTTACGGCATGCTGGCTATACCCGGTCAAGCCAAGTTTTTCGTATTCATATCGCTATTTGTCATTGCCCTGGGCACCGGGTTATTTAAAGGGAACCTGGTGGTTATCTTAGGCAACCTATACGAAGATAAAAAGTATAAAAAACTACACGATTCCGCATTTAATATCTATTATATGGGCATCAACATCGGCGCTTTCTTTTCGCCTTTTGCGGCGGCCGGAATACGAAACTTCCTTTTAAAAGGCGACGGTTTCGTTTATAATGCCAAGATACCGGGAATGGCCCACCAGTTCCTGAAAGGAACGCTGGAAAATGTCGCGGAATATGAAACCATTGCTCGAAACATGTTGGGCACGGCTTTCACCAACCTTACCGAGTTCAGCAACCAGTACGTCGCCTCATTAGGGCGCGGCTACAATGCCGGTTTTGCCATCGCCTCGGTTAGTATCATCATCTCGTTGGTGATTTTCTTAGTCTTTAAGAAATATTACAAACATGCCGATTACCTGCAAAAAGACAGGATGAAAGAAGATAAAACCATCGTCGAACTGACCCCGCAGCAGACCAAAAACAGGATTTTTGCTTTAATTATGGTTTTTGCCGTAGTGGTTTTCTTCTGGATGGCTTTCCACCAGAACGGCCTGATTTTGACTGTTTTTGCCAAAAATTACACCGCTGGCACTGTGGGGCCGTTAACCAAACTACTTTTCGATCTTCCGGCATTTCTCTCTATTATCGCTGTTCTCATGGGCCTGGTTTTCTTATTAATGAAGCGTTTCAGCGGTAAGTTAAAGATTACCGGCCTGCTGCTGGTTATAGGCGGCGCTTTGGTGGGATATTGGAGATATGGTATTTTCAAAGGATTAGGCGACGGAAATCCTATCTCGCCGGAACTGTTCCAGTCCTTTAATCCCATCTTTATCGTCTTCCTGACGCCGCTGGTATTAGGCTTTTTTGCCTACTGGCGCAGCAAGAAAAAGGAACCTTCCACGCCGCGCAAAATCGGCATCGGTATGTTAATTATGGGTGTCGGCTGGATCGTTTTGATTACCGCCGTGCTTTCCAACAACTTGCAGAGTCCGGCTGATCTTATCAATGTTGGAAGTGTGTCGTCTGTGCTGGTCTCGCCATATTGGTTGATCAGCATGTACTTCGGCATGACTATAGCGGAGTTGTTCATCAGTCCCATGGGGCTGGCTTATGTGGCTAAAGTGGCGCCGCCGAAACTCCGGGGCACCTTGCAGGGCGGTTGGTTAGCGGCAACGGCGGTGGGAAATCTCCTTTCCGGTGTCATGGCCACGCCTTATGCTAAATTAGAGTTGTGGCAGTGCTATGGAATATTAGTGGTGACCTCCTGCCTGGCCGGTGGCATAATGTTTGCCATGCTCAAGAAACTGAACAAACTGGTGGAATCGTAACATAAATAAGCTAAAAAGTATTTCTCATAAAACGGTAGAGGCGCAAAATTTTGCGCCTCTACTATTCTTTACTCCCGGCCCCACTCGCGCCCCACCACGTGGGGAGGGTAAGCCGCTTCGCGGCAGGGAAAGCTTTTGATTCTAAATTATAAAAAGTTTTGATTAAACTTTTTCAAAAGTTTAGCCCCCGGCAGGGTCGCCGAAGGCAAGAGCGCCTTTGATTCGCGATCTATTATTCCCCCTTGAAAGGAAAAAATCAAAGTTGGATTATTTATCGTAGGGAAGGTTCTCCGGTCTTTTTTCTGCTTTAACAGTAAAACCGGGAAAATGTACCAGATCGTAGATTAAATTATCATCCAGGCTGAGGGCGATTTTTCTATCGGACATCAAAACAATAGGGATATGGTCATGATCTGCTTTATTTGATCGCAGTTTCCTGGTTATTGTTTTAGTAAAATACTGCTGTTGGAATTCTTTAATCTCCGCATTCTTAAAATTGATTAAGCGTCCTTCGCGAGTTAATTTGTCTATCAAAACCGGGATACTTGTTGAAGATAAAGCGGCAGAAGCGGTGCGAGAGTATTCGCCGATTAGTTTTTTGGAAACCACGAGATAAGCATTCTGTGGAGAGTTGTTTTCGTTATAATTCATCAGCCACGCGATTAATCGTATGTACTGCCTGTCCATGGGGTTGGAAAAATTCTTAGCTATATTATTATCTATAAATATGTCTTTTCTCATTCAGCCACTTTCATTGCGATCTGCATCACGTCCATCATGTAGGTCCTGAAAAAGTCTTTGGGTGCGCCCAGGATTTGGCCGTCTTCGGTGAATTCCAGTTTGTGGGTAATGACCTCGCCTTCATCTTCCTTGAAATAATAAACTTTTACATCCTCCCTGGAAATTTCTTTTTTTACGATAGCCAACCTGATGCGGTTCAGCAGGTATTCGCTGTGAGTCTCTATGATATAATTTTTATTTGCATCTTTAATTTGGTCGATTAAATAGTATCCCAATTGAGCCTGGACACTGGGGTGGAGGTGGATTTCCGGCTGCGCCACAAAGAGAGTCGAGTTTTCCGGTAATTGCAGGTCGGCAACCACGATAGGCAAAAATTGACTGACACCGAACCCCACGTCGTTGAGAGATGCCGGGACACTGTCTTCATTTACTTTTACTACGATCTCGAACCGGCCTCCCGCCATTCTTTTAGAGCTAATACTGTTGAGTAGTGAAAGGTCTTTCATAATCCCGATTAACTTTTTGTATTCTTTTGCCTTTTGAGTTTCCCAGAGGATAATCTGGTCGATATAGTTTTCCCCGAACTTACCGACTTTTAGATCGGTTTCGGTTCTTTCGTAATAGGTCCTTTCCGGGTGCAATCTGAAAGAACTGATAAAATTGACGTTACAGGCAATTTCGTTTAGCAGAGGTTTAATTTGACTGATAATCGAAAACAAACTTATATCTTTTATTTTTTTTATTAATTTCTCTATGTCATCGAGATTATCAAAAGTCAGCGATTTTTTTTTCAAATGCCGTGCCTGTGGTTCAAGAGGCATTATTTTCAACGGAGGAGCATGATCCCACCATCCGATCATATCATCAAAAAACTCCTTGTGGAGGATCTCAGAATTCAGAACATACTTTTTTTTCTTTATAATTTCCAGGTTAAAAAAAATAGTTTTTAGGATCAATTTGTTCAATTGAGGCAGTTTTCGTACTTTATCTTCTTTCCACCATGTGATTAGTTCAATCGGTCTGTTTTTTTCATCGTTATTGATCGATAACCCGACTTTGATAATATTGTCTTTATTATGCTTGTAGGAAACTTCCCGGAAATCTCCCATATTTACATACTTGCCGTTAGGAGAGAACTGGAAAGGGAATTCACCCGACTGCAAAGCGCCTAAAATACTATACATCATCGAACTCTTACCGCTGCTGTTGGCCCCGGTTAAAAGGGTTAATTTCCCCAGTTCGATGTCTGCGCTTTTAAAACATTTAAAATTCTCGATACTTAATTTATTAATTCTCATCGTTTGTTCCACATAGACCAATATTATAGCCTTTTCAGACACGAAATGCAACGATAAATATGGAAAACTTACTCAGATAGCAATTTCTCGAGGGCTTTTCTCATGGTCTCCTTGTCCCGTAGCGGGATACCGAAATTCCGCAAAACCCCTTTCCTGTCGATCAACCAATAAGAGGGAATTAAGTTGACTTTATAAAGCCTGCCTGTATCATCAAACCAGCCTTTGCCCGAAAAAGAAACCGGCCAGGGCAGTTTTTTTTTTGCCATGAATTCATCTAAAAGCTTTTTTTTGTCATCGAAACTAATGCCCACGATTTCAAATCCTTTAGCTTTATTGGCCTGGTAAAACTTTTTCAAGAAGGGGAGTCCCTTCACACAGGGCTTGCACCAGGTGGCCCAAAAATCGATCAACACCACTTTGCCTTTTTGTTTAGAAAGCACGAACTTCTCACCGGAAAGAAGCGTTATCGTAAAATTTTTAGCCGCTTTGTCGATACCGATATTATCTTTAATCCGGGTAATAATTTTTTCAAATCTCTTATCTTTTCTAAGCAGGCTGAATTCTTCGCCGTAGAGTTCGGTGTACGAAAGAAATCCCCGCTCAACGGCCTTTTCCAGCCAACCGAAAACCTCTTCAACCTCCTGTTTTTTTAGATAAATACTTACCAGTGAAATACAGTGCCAGGGTGATTTCCTCGTTGCGTTTTTTTCTTTTTCCAGAGCAGCTTGCAGTTGTTCTTCAAGGGAAACGGTTTCTTTTTCCCGTTCCGAAAACAAACCGCCGACCAGGAATAAAATCATCAAACCTACTATTAATACAGTCTTACTTTGTTTCATATATTTCATTTGATACTCCTTTTTGCACCGGTGGGGATGCGGCGCATCCACCATCTTAGCCTCCGGCGGCCCTGCC
>JAGLSW010000270.1 GCA_023135565.1 Candidatus Aminicenantota bacterium
CCACGTGGTGGGGCCGCCGGAGGCTGAAAGCTGTAATTATCCGGTTTTTCCTAAAACTGGATAGTTACGATTTCTTTTCTTGACAACCGTATATTTATGTTTTAAAATAACTTAATGTTTAGAGAAAAAGTTATAGCCGCTCAACCTAAAAAAACGGTGAAACAATACTCCTCTACCCTAAAAGAACAATTAGATGAATGCCTCCACTCCCTAAAAAAGTCTCTAACTGCCTGCGGGTTAGAACCCCGGCACATCTTGAAACAAACTGTTTTTCTCAAGAGCGCCGATAACAGTGACTTTTACTCCAAAAAAAGAAAAGTTTCCGCCTTTTTGAAGGATTTTTATAAATCTTTCTGTCCCTCCGCCGGTTTCGTAGGACAACCTCCGGCAGGAGGGGGTTTGGTAGCGATAGAGCTTACGGTAATAACCCGGCAGGATGATAGGGTTGTTATTTCCCGGGATGAACTGGAAAACATAAGATATACCGTTGTCAACTCCCCGGGCTGCAGGGCGGTCTATGCCTGCGGGATTACCCCCGGTGAAAATGCAGCCGGGACACTGCAGCAGTCGCAAGATGCCTTCAAGCTCATGAAAAGAGTACTGGAAAAAGAGAACATGGATTTCTCACATATCCTCAGGCAGTGGAATTACATTGAAAATATTACCGGGAAAACAGGGAATAAGGGAAAAATTAAGCAGAATTACCAGGTTTTTAACGATATCCGCTCACTTTATTATGGAGAAGTGGATTTCAAAAGAGGATATCCCGCAGCCACAGGGATAGGAATGAAGTGCGGCGGTGTGGTGTTGGGATTCATCGCAGCCGATGTTTCCGGCGATATAACGGTTATCCCCATAAAAAACCCGGACCAGGTGGATGCCCATCGATATTCCCAGGAAGTATTGATAGGAAATGCGATTCAAACTGACAGGCAGAAATCCACACCGAAATTCGAAAGAGCCAAAGCCATTGCAAACGCGAATTACTATAATGTTTATATTTCCGGCACTGCTGCCATCAGGGGACAAAAAACCCTATATCCTACCGATGTGGAACAACAAACCCGGGTGACTATAAAAAACATTTCCAGGCTCATTGCCCCGGAGACCCTGGAGAAACATTCTTTGCATGTATCTTCGTCGGGTTCTCCTTTTTCCCATATCCGGGTTTATGTTAAGAATGAAACCGATGTGCCGGCAGTAAAAAAAATCTGTGATAATCATTATGGAGAAGTGCCTTCTTTGTACCTAATTTCAGATATATGCCGGGATAATTTGCTGGTAGAAATCGAAGGGGCAATCGCTTTACCGGCATCGAGCCGGGAGCCATGATGAATAAAAACAATTCGGCAGTTATGCCGTTACATGGCGGTATCGATGAACATGTTTGACAACATTCACTTCCCGCCGACAGGCGGTTATTTTTTTCAGCGCAGTCTTGTAAAAAGCCTATATTTATTTTTAGGAAGCATGATTCTTTCCTGCTATTTTGTTTTGGGAGCCGCTGTGCCGCAGCCAACCGGGCCGGATATAGTTTTTGTCCGCATACCGGTTGCGGCTGAACCTTCAACTCCTACCATAAACACTCGACTGCCCCTTGACCGTTATGTAGACGGGTGTCAAATAGCCCGTTTCTCTCTTTCCGGCAGCCCGGGAAAGGTGGTTCCCCTGACCGCTGAATTCTTATCGGCCCGCGATCCGGCGGTTTCCTTCACCGGCAGGAAAATCCTTTTTGCCGGGAAACAAAGAAAAGGAGAACCCTGGCAGATATGGCAAATGGACAGCAGCGGCGGAAACAAGACACAGATCACTCATGGAAACCGCGACTGCGTATTTCCTCTTTTTGTGGGTTCTCTTTTTCATCTGGATGACAAAGCGCCCACCCGGAAGATCGTTTACCAGGGCGGCAGTCATCTATACACCTGTGATCTCGATGGGAAGAATCCGCGGCGGATAACATATAACCTAAATCCCGAGTTTTCCCCCGACGTACTACCCAACGGACGTATTATTTTCAGCAGTTTAAAAAACAGCGGTATCGAGGCCGGTTCCGGCAAAACTCTCGATCTTCTTGCTGTAAACATCGACGGCACCGACCTGATGGGTTACCTGACCGGACCGGAAGTACCGGGAGATAAGGAAATGGTGCGGGTTGGCCCGGACGGGCGTGTTTATTTTATCCGGAGCGATCTCAGTCAATGGTTGGGCGGCGGGTCCCTGGCTTACGTATCGTCACGACGGCCTGCTCACTCTTACAACCTGCTCGCTCCCGCTGAAAAGGGCTATTATCACAGTCCCTGTCCCTTGCCTGACGGAGGTCTGATCGTCTCTTACCGCGGCAAACAAAAAGGCTCTCTCTACGGTCTCTTTCTATTAACCCCCGACACGATCACAATGCCTGGAATCCCAACGGAAAAAAAATCCCCCCTAATAGGCTCCCCGCGCCGCGGGGCTCCCCTAATCGCCGGAGGCAGTGATTACCATTGTGTGGATGCGCGGGTATTAGGGCCTCACCCGGTTGTAAAGGGCCGTTCTTCTTTTGTGGATCATAACCGGGACAGCGGGGTTTTTTACTGCATTAGTGTCTATATCAGCGAAAGCCCTGAATTGAAACGATTAGCTCCCGGATCGATCAAGCAGGTACGTGTGTTGGAGGGTGTTTTCCTTGACCGGGAACAAAGGGTGTCGCGCCGTATCCTGGGCACGGCGCCGGTGGAGCCGGACGGTTCTTTCCACATTCGTGTCCCGGCTGAAACCCCATTGGCCTTTCAACTGTTGGACAAAGAAGGCAAAGTCGTTATCGGCCAGTGTTCCTGGGCCTGGGTCATGCCTCGCGAATCGCGCGGTTGTATCGGCTGTCATGAAGACAGGGAATTAGCGTCGCCCAACCAACTTCCCCAGGCCATTATCAAACCCGCGGTGCAGTTGACCCGTAAGCGGGAGCCGCAGCAAAAAAAAGGTAACCGATGAAAACAGCAATCCTTTTTTCTTTTGTTTTGACTTTCGCTCTTATCATACCGCTGCCGGCGGCGGGTGAGAGCGAAAAACAGCAGCTCCCGGTGCTGGTAGATATTACCGAAAAAGCAGGAATCACGTTCAGCCACAGTATCGGGGACGACAAGCTCAGTAATATCGTGGAATCCACCGGGGCAGGCACCGGCTTTTTCGATTATGACGGTGACGGCGACCTGGATATCTACTTCGTTAACGGCAGTTATTTAAAAGAGATCAACCATCCGCGGGGGCGTAAACTTGCCGGTAAACTGAGGAACGCTTTGTATCGCAACAATGGAAACGGCGCCTTTACCGATGTCACTGCCCGGGCCGGGGTAGGGGATCGAGGTTATGGAATGGGATGTGTTTCGGCAGATTATGATAATGACGGCGATGCGGACCTTTTTATCACCAATTATGGCCCTAACGTTCTCTACCGTAACAACGGGAACGGGACTTTCACCGATGTAACTCAAAAAGCAGGGGTCGGCGGCGGCAATCTTTTTTCTACCGGTTGTACTTTCCTCGATTATGATGGTGACGGGCGCCTGGATTTATATGTCGGCAGCTATATCCTTTATGATCCCGAATACAAGCATTATTTTGCGGCGGAAGCATTCCCGGGGCCACTGGCATATAAAGGCCGCCCGGACATCCTTTATCGAAACCGCGGCAATGGGACTTTTGAAGATGTCACCCGGAAAGCAGGAGTTTTTAAGCCCCAGGGCCGGGCGATGGGGGTTGCTTCATGTGATCTCGATAATAACGGCAGCATGGATATTTTTATAGCCAACGATGCCATGGAGAACTATTTTTTTCGTAACAGCGGCAAAGGAACCTTCACCGAAATCGCTTTATTGTCCGGCACCGGTTTCGGTCAAAACGGCGAAGCCACCTCTGCCATGGGGCCTGAATTCGGCGACTTCGACCTTGACGGCCTGATGGACATTATGGTGCCGGACATGGCATATTCTTGTCTTTATCGCAATACCGGCAAAGGGTTTTTCGTGGAGATGAGCGCCCAGTCCGGGATAGCTGTCGCCTGTGGACAGTATACCAGTTGGTCCGGGAATTTTTTCGATTACGATAACGACGGTTTACTTGATATTTTCATTTCTAATGGTGACAGCCATCACTTAGAACCGGAAGAAGATTTATTGTTTCGTAATATAAATGGAAAAAAATTCCGGGACGTTTCGGCACAGGTTGGCAAAGATTTTCAAGCCAAGTTCGTAGGCCGGGGATCGGCAGCCGGTGATTTCGATAACGACGGCGACTTAGACATCCTGGTCTTGAACTTGAATGACAGGCCCCGTCTGCTGCGTAATGACGGCGGTAATCGCGGCAATTGGTTGATGGTTCGTTTGATAGGGAAGCGAAGCAACCGGGACGCTATTGGCGCGTGGGTTCGTCTCACTGCCGGGGGAACTACTCAAACCCGTAATGTGATTAGCAGTTCCGGTTATCTTTCCCGGAGCGACTACCGGCTTCATTTCGGGTTAGGAAAAAACAAGAAAGCCGAAAAGATCGAGATTCGCTGGCCCGGCGGCAAAGTCCAGGTATTAAAAAACGTGGACGCGAACCGGGTTTTGACTATCACAGAGCGGCCCCGCGGCGTGGGCAGCGAGTGACCCCGTGCGCACGGGGAGGCGATTAGCGGCTTCGCCGCAAGAGGGAGCGTGTGAGCGTTTTTGATTCTAATTATCAAAAGTTTTGTTCAAACTTTTTTAAAAGTTTGGCC
>JAGLSW010000271.1 GCA_023135565.1 Candidatus Aminicenantota bacterium
CAAAACTTTTGATAATTTAAAAACGAGAAGCGCTCACCCGCTGTCACTTGCGGCGAAGCCGCTTATTAGCTCCCCGCGCCGCGGGGCTTTTGATAATTTAAAAGCAAGAAGCGGACACCCTATGAACCGCTGCGCGGCAGGAGCCAACGATGGCCGTTTATTGTGTTGTTAAGCGTATCGCTCATGAAAAGTTTTGCGGGGGTCCAGGGGGCAGTTTTTTCAAAAGCGCCCCCTGGCCGCCGGAGGCCAAATGTTGTAAGAAACCCAGTCTATTATTTTGTCTTTTTGGCGCCGGTTTTAACTCCTTTTGCCGCTTCCAACATGATGTCGTGAATACGGGGCACAATATGCTCGATCTCTTCCAGCACGCCTTCACGCAGTATCATGTTGTCCAACATCTGCAAAGCCAGGGCCTTTAACTGCTGCGAATCAGGCTGCGCCTTGTGTATGCGGGTCATCTCCGTAATTAATTCATTGCCGGGATTGATTTCCAGTACTTTCTTAGAGAAATCGGCTTTGGCGTTCTGCATACGCATCATCCGCTCCAACTGCGGCGTGGGGCCATCCTTCGAGCTTACCAGTATACAGGGACTGTCAACCAAACGCTGGGAAATCTTTACATCCTGGATTTTATCGCCATAAATGGTTTTTAAATAACCGGCAAGATTTTCGGCTTCTTTGAGATTCTTAACGTCTTTCTTTTTTTCTTCCTCTTCCAACTTGATGTCCGCAACTTCTACGGGGCGGATCAATTTCCCTTTGTACTGCTGTAAATGATCAACCGCCCAGGCATCCATGGCGTCGGTAAAATAAAGCACTTCTATGTCTTTCTTCTTAAATGCTTCTAAAGCGGGATTCCTTTCGATGGAATCAAAATCATTGCCCATGGCATAGTAGATTTCGTGCTGGTCTTTGGGCATGCGTTCGATATATTCATCTAAATCGGTATACTTGTCTTTAGCGGTTTTCGAGGAATGGTATAACAGCAGCGCGGCCAACTGCTCGCGGTACTCGTACTCATTAGGCACGCCCTCTTTGAAATTGCGCTGGAAATTTTCCCAGATTTTCAGGTACTTTTCCCTGTCTTTAGTCTTGATGCCGTTCAGATGGTCGAAGATTTTTTTCAACACGAACTTACGAATCTTGCTGACGCGGACGTTGCTCTGGAAAGTCTCCCTGGAGATGTTGAGAGGAATCTCTTCGGAATCCACTACGCCTTTAATAAAACGGAGATATTCCGGCAGGATGTCCTTACAGGCTTTCTGGATCAATACTTTCCGCGAATAAAGCTCGATTCCCGGTTCGCTCTTCATCCAACCGTAAACCTCGGCGTTGGCTTGGGGGATGTAAAAAATAGAGTTAAACTGCACCGGGGCGTCGGAAGCAAGATGAAGGTAAGTCTCGGGGTCATCGCTGGCATTCTGGAAAAAACGGTAAAAATCATTATAATCTTTTTCTTTTAAATTCGACTTTGGCTGCGTCCAGAGTGCATCGGCGCTGTCGATTTTTTCGCCTTCTAAGTGAATGGGAAAGGGCACAAAACGGGAATGCTTATTAATAATATCCTTAATTTTCCATTTTTCTAAGAAATCTTTGTCGTCCTCTTTCATGAACAACTCGATGCGGGTACCGCGATGTTTTTTCCCTTTATCTTCGATGGTATAGTTGTTGTCGCCTGTGGATTTCCAAATATAGCCTTTGCTGCCTTTGGCAAAATGTTTGGTGTGCACATGGATTTCCTCGGCCACCATAAAACTGGAATAAAAACCTACGCCGAATTGCCCGATTAAATCCATCTTATCTTTGTTTTCGGTCTGGCTCATCTTTTGCAGGAAGTCCATGGTGCCGGAATGGGCGATAGTGCCGATATTGTCTATTAAATCCTGTTTATTCATACCGATACCGGTATCTTCCACGATTAATTTTTTCTTGTCTTTATCGAAGCTGATGTCGATCTTCATGTCGAGGTTTTTGTCCTCGATATCGGAATTGTGCAGGCTTTCGAATTTCACTTTATTCAACGCATCGATGGCATTGGAGATTAGTTCCCGCAAAAACACTTCTTTGTGTTGATAAAGCGAATAAACCAGTATGTTCAACAGTTGTTTGACTTCCGATTGGAATTCGTAATTATCGGCTTTTGCCGCTGTTTCTTTTTTGGTTTTTGTTTCTGCGCTGTCTTTTGTTTTAGTTGTTTTTTCTTTTACTTTTTCTTCAGCCGCTGCTTTTGCTTCACCCTGGGCGGTCTTTTTGCCGGGTTTTTCTTCTTTTGCGGCCTTTGGATCGGCTTTTTTTTCTGCTGCCATTTTATCCTCCTTTAATAGAGAGTTATTAGTTTCATTTTTTTATTTTCTACCGGGGGCATTAAGGCCACCGGCATCAAGTATATATTATATCACAGTTGTCAAGTTTTTTTTAGTGCACTGCTCACAATCGAAAGTTTTTTTTTATAATCTACAGCTCCCGGCCTACCGGTAGGGGCGTGTTTTTTTTCTTGTTGCTGTTCTTGCTATATGTTATAATAGCATCGATGAATAAAGAAATCGAGGTGCCGCAATGATTGAAGATTCCTGGGTTAAGCGTTTTAAAAAAGAGATACTGCCGCACCTAATTTCTGATTTCGAACCGGAAAGGGTCATTGTTTTCGGTTCACGTATAACCGGGCAGGCGCGCGAAGAATCGGATATCGACATTGTGATAATTTCTGATTTTTTTGAAAACATTCCTTTTCTAAAACGAATGCCTTTAGTTTTAAGAAAACGGAGATTTACGAAACACGTGGACTATATATGTTATACTCCGGCGGAATTCCAGCGGTTAAAAACCCGGTCAACCTTGTTGATGGAAGCGTTGGAAAATGGGAAAAGAGTAGCCTGACAAAAGCAAGTGCCGACAGGCGAGGGATGAAATTTAGGAACAGGCAAGCTAAATAACTCTTCCAAACATCGAAACCGTTCTCTTATTTCTTTGTAACCCTTTTTTTGAAATTTTACGTCTAATAGGAATGAGCGTTAGTACTATCCAGGCGCAGCAGTTGGCTGCAAACGAACTCACTCTGCCTCAACGCTTGTTTGTTAACAAACTTTTATGAAAGACAAAAAACATATGAATACGGAAAACGAAGAAAAAGAACTGGTAAACCGTGCTTGCCGGGGCGATATGTCCGCCTTCCAGGAACTGGTGGAACGCTACAAAAAGAAAATCTACTACCTGGCTTTCGATATGGTAGGCGACCACCACGAAGCGGAAGACCTTTCCCAGGAAGTGTTTATAAAAGCTTTCCGCTTTATTAAAAAATTCCGCAAAGAGGCCAAAGTTAGTTCCTGGCTTTACCGGATCGCGGTGAATACGTGTATCGATGCGCAGCGCAAAAAATCTTCAAAACCGCAGGTTTCGATGGAAAATGAACAGCTCGAAAGCGCTTTTCTCGCTTCTAACCGCAGGGATGAAGACATTAGTATCAGCGAACCGGAACGGCTGGCCGGAGCAGAGATAGTCCAGGAGCGGATTCGCCGGATGTTGGGCGGTATCTCACCGCGGGAACGTTCTGTTTTTATCCTGCGTTATTATAACGAGTTCGGGGTGAAGGAGATTGCCGCTGTACTAAAAGTTTCCTCGAACACCATCAAGAGCTTGCTGCTGCGAGCCAGGCGAAAACTAAAAAAAGAGCTTCTATCTACCGGGGGTTATCCCCTGTAGGAGGTATCCTATGAAAAAGAACACATGTAAAAAATGCCGGCTCCTTTTCGACGGGGCCTTTAGTAACGAGTTAAATGAAGAGCAAAAGGTCTTTTTTGATAATCATCTCAGGGACTGCCCGCAGTGCTGCGGCGAATACGACGGGATGACCGCTGCCCTTAACTTTATGAAAAAGAAAGAGCAGGGCGAACCGGGTGCTGTTTTTTGGGAAGGCTACCGGGAGCGTTTGGAGCAGCGCATGACTGAAGAAAACGTACTGCCTGTGGAACAGGAGAAAAAAAGCCGCTTTTTTTTGCCGGTTTTCGAATCGATTTCGAGTTTCTTTAGGGGGCTTCCTACCTGGGGCTTACAGGCTGCCGGGGCTTTGGCGTTTTTGTTGATCGGCATTTTTATAGGCCGGGAGTTTTTCGCCCCGGCTGTGGATACTACTCACCAGCCGCTGCCTATGTTTGCTTCGCGTCCCGGACCGGTCCCGGAGCTTATTCATCGTACTCAGCGTTTTGTCGAGCGTTCCCGGGTGATGCTGCTGGCGATCATCAATTCCGATGCCGGTTCCGAAGAAGCTTATACCTTAGATATGCCTTACCAGCAGCAGCTTTCTAAGGAGTTGGTGAGCCAGGCCGCTGAGATAAAAAATGGGCTGGATATTCCCGGGCAGAGGCGGCTGCGGGAATTGGTTGCCGATTTAGAGGTAATTTTGCTGCAGATTGCCAATATAGACTCCGGTCTCGACACTTCGGCCATTGAGTTAATTAAAGATGGCGAAAACATTCGCGGTGTGTTATTCAAGATTCGCCTGTTGGATATGCGCCGCTATTCCAAAAAGGAGGTAAAAACCGGAACTAACAGTAAGAAAATATAAGCGGGGGTACGGCGCCCCCAGCCTATAAGCCGCTTCGCGGCAGGAGGCGCCCCCAACCTATAAGCTGCTTCGCGGCAGGAGGCGCTTTTGATTCTAATAATCAGAAGTTTTGTTCAAACTTTTTCAAAAGTTTGGCCCCCGGCAGGGCCGCCGGAGGCAAGATTTTAATTACACGAATATAATAAAAATAAAGGAGAAAAAAAATGAACTCAAAAAAATTAAATTGTCTTTTCGTAATGTTTGTTTTCATGGCGTCATTTTTGTTTTTCGCCCCGGCATTAAGAGCCGAAGAAGCGAAAGCCAAAGACGCCCTGGATTACAAGCAAGCTTATAATCTTGTATTGGCTGAAAAATGGCAGGAAGCCGCCACAGCCTTAAAGGATTTTACCGGTCGTTATCCTAAGAGTAAGTATGTGGATGACGCCCGGTTCTGGCAGTGTTACAGCAAAGAAAAGTTGGAAAGTTCTTTAGAAAAAGTGTTCGATTGCTACCGGGATTTTATCGAAGCCTACCCCAAAAGCAAGTGGGCGGACGACGCCACGGCCAACTTAGTCCGCATCGGGCACCGGCTGGCACAAAGCGGTAAACCCGGTTACGAAGCCATTGTTAAAGCCATTAGCGAAGACGCGGAAGATGGGGTTAAGCTGGCTGCCCTGTACGCTTTAGAAGACCTGGGCGATGAGAAAGCCTTAGATTCCGTTTTAAAACTTTACGATGGTTCGAAAAGTAAGAAGTTCCGCACCAGGGTGATATACTTGCTGGAAGATTTCGATTCGCCCAAAGCTTTTGCCAAACTGAAAGAGATCGCCTTAAAAGAGGCCGATGCCGAACTGCGCCGCAGGGCGGTTTATGTGATTGCCGATACAGGGAAAAAGGAAGCCGCCGCTGTGCTCAAAAAAGTCATCCTGGCCGACACGGACATGAAAGTCAGGAAAGCGGCGCTTTATGCTTTAGAAGAGACCGGTGATCCCACTGTAGTTCCTATTTTGAGAGACGTGGCCCTTAAAGAAAAGAACCCGGAACTGGCAAAAGCCGCGGTTTATACGTTAGGTGAAGTAGGCGGCAAAGAGGCGCCGCCGATATTGAAACAGGTACTCAAGCAGGCCCTAGACAGCGACGTAAAGAGGGCTGCGCTTCATGCTCTCGAGGAAACTGGGGACGAATCGGTGCTGCCGTTTTTGCGGGATTTCGTATTAAAGGAAGGCGATGCCGAGTTAAGGCGGGCGGCGATTTATGTGATCGGCGACATCGAGGGTAACGATGCTATCGAAGCTTTGCGGAAAATTTTGAAATCTTCTATCGACCCCAAACTGCGCAAAGCTGCACTTTATGCCATCGAAGACCTAAAAGGTGAGAAGCCCAAACAGGTGCTTTTGGATACAGCGATAAATTCGCAGCAGGAGGACTTGGCCAAAGCCGCGGTTTATGCTCTCGAGGACATGCTGGAAGATAAAGACGCCGGGGTACTGCTAAAAGTTTTTCAAAAGTCGAAATTCTTATCTGTTCGCAAAGCAGTCATTTACAGTTTAGAAGAGATCGATTTTCCCGGCAAAGTAAAGACTCTCGGTGGTATGTTAAAGGGTGAAAAAGACGCATCGCTGCGGCGTTCTATAATAATCGTCCTCGGTGAAACCGGCAGTGATGAAGCGGTGCCGCTGCTGTTGAACGCAGCGCAGAAGGATAAGGAAGAGAAGGTCAAGCGGGCGGCTGTATCGGCTTTAGAGGAGATCGACAGCGACGTTTCCCGGAAAGCCTTAGCCAAGATTACAAAAAAAAAGCCCCGCGGTGCGGGGAGCCGATAAGCGGCTTCGCCGCAAGAGG
>JAGLSW010000272.1 GCA_023135565.1 Candidatus Aminicenantota bacterium
ACTTGCGGAAAATGGGTTATAATATCCAGCACCCTCTCTTTAATATTAAACCCGTTGGGACATTTTACTTTACAAGAAGAACAATCGGTGCAGGCGATTTTACTGTCTTTGAAGGATTCTAAATTCCTGGCAGCAGCAGGCAGGTCCCGGTAGCCGTATACATACATGTAACAGCGCATCAAAGTCGGGATGTCCGGCGCGGATTTGCACTGCTTCAGGCAATTGCCGCAGCCCTGGCAAAACAAGCTGTCTTTGCGGTTCAGGCGTGCCAACTCTAAGTATTTTTTCTCTTCCGGCGTCAGGCTGAGGTCTGCCATAACGGACAGGTCCGTTTCCAACTGGTCGAAATTGGTAATGCCCGGTACGCAGGTGTGGATGTTCTCGTTTTGCAGCACCCATTTAAGCGCCGCTTTGGGATTGCTCGCCGCTGCTTGTTTATTCGTGCCCAACCAGGACTCCCCGGTGATGGTCTTCATGGCTACTACCCCCAGCCCTTTGCCGGCCGCATAAGCGACAGCCTCTTTTCTCTCTTCGATGTCCCGGATCTGGAAATTGTATGCCGGCATAACCACATCGTAAAAGCCGCTGTCCGCAACTGCTCGAACAGCCTCCGGGACATAACTATGAGAGGCAGCGCCCAAAAACCGGGCTTTCCCCGATTTTTTGAACTTTTCCATGGCCTTCATCAAGGGTTCGAAGGTTGCCGATTCTTTCTTTGCCACAAAAGGGAGATAGAAGATATCCACATAATCCACGTCCATACTCTTCAGGCTGCCTTCGAAATCTCTTTCAAATTTTGCCACATCCGTGTCCTTAGAAAAAACGCCTGATTTCCAGTCATGGGGCTGCGGATTCACACTGGTGGCCAGGATAATATCCTCTCTTTTGTAGTTTTTAATCACTTTGCCGACAAATTTTTCCACCCGGCCCCGGCCATAGTATTTAGCTGTTCCTATGTGTGTGATTCCTGCGTCCAACGCCATTCGCACAAGAGACTCCGATGTGGCGTCCATGGAGCCCATGCCGACGATGGGGAGTTTAATTCCTGTTTTTCCCAGGGTGCGGTATATCAGCTTATGCTTTTTTTTTTTATCCGCCTTTTTGCCGGCAGCGTCTTTGCACCCAAACTGCGAAACAGTTAGGGCTCCGGTAATGCCTGCCAGTCCCCTGGATAAAAAATTTCTTCGTTTCATGATAACCTCCTTTAATCGATTATTTTACCATAGTTACAACCGAATAATAAAGTACCCGCTTTTTTTATTGGGTAAAACCTTGTTCTTTTGAGAGGATTTTTTTTACCGGCAGCAAAGGTACCGACATCGGCGCCGCATTCACACTTCTATTTATAAGAATCTTCTGGTATAATAAAAAATCAAACGTCAAAAACAGGCGGGGGTCGGCGACCCCAACCTATAAGGATACAATAACGATGTTATTATTTAAAAAAAATTTCGCAAAAAAACAAGACCTGGCCCTAATAGTGGCTCAGGCATTTAAGCTGACATTAATAACTACTACGGTATTTTTTTTTTACGGCTTCTATACCTACTTCGAGCAGTTGAAATACGCACTGCGCTTCAACGCGGCACACAAATACCTCTTTTACAAAATGTACCGGCTGGCCGCCCTCTCTCTCAAAGACCCCCTGGGAAACTGGCTTAAACAAATATTAATCGCTAACCTTATCGTCCTGACAGCTTACCTGCTGTGGAAATTCCTGCTCAGCAAAATCTTCAAATGCGGGTTCGATTTCCAGGTTACCAACCGGAAAAAATTAAAAATTTACGCTGCTTATATTATAACTTTTCTTTTCCTGATATACAGCGAAATAACGGTGAATCTCAAATGGGCGTCTATCCAATTCAGTATCCGCAACGTGGCGCTGAATGTAGGGGTGCTGCTGGCTGCGGTTCTCTTAGGCTGGCTGCTGCTAAACACAAAATGGGAAAAACTTCTTAAATTTATAAAATTCAAATATATTTTATTCGTTACTATCCCGCTGACGATACTGCTTTTGGTTTTTTCCCTGATTGTTTTTATCTCCGCCGGGATAAGCGAAAAACCCAGCGGGCCTAATATCATCATCATCGTGATCGACTGCCTGCGGGCCGATCATGTGGCCGGTTACGGTTATTCCCGGCAGGTTTCTCCTACTATAGACGAGCTGTACCGTTCGGGTATGGTTTTTAAAAGG
Source organism: Candidatus Aminicenantota bacterium (assembly GCA_023135565.1). Classification (GTDB taxonomy): domain Bacteria; phylum Acidobacteriota; class Aminicenantia; order UBA2199; family UBA2199; genus JAGLQA01. Next base: position 2,195 of record JAGLSW010000272.1, read on the forward strand.
GCCTACAGTAACGCACCCTGGACGAAGCCCTCCGTGGCCACGATATTTACCTCTTTATACCCGCACATGCACAACGCTGTGAACAGCAGCGACTCTTTAGCCGACGAAACGCTTACCCTGTCCGAAATATTAAAAAACAACGGCTATAAAACCGCTTTCTTCAACGGCGGCAACCCGATCATCGGCGAAAAATCTAATTTTTACCAGGGTTTCGATTACTTTTTTGAAAGCGAAATCCGCGCTACTATTTTGACGGGCCAGTTTTTAAATTATCTTTCCGAAATGTCTGAAAAGAGATTTTTCGCCTATGTACATTTTATGGATTTGCACCTGCCCTTTAATAAAAATGAATACAATAAGTTATTTGTAAGCGATTACGAGAATTATTTTTTGCAGCCCCTGTACATTAACCGGCGCATCCTGCGGTTGGCAACCTCGAAAAATGCTGTAACCGAAAAGGACAAAGCTTACCTGACTGCTCTATATGACGGCCAGATCAGGTTTATCGACGACTCCATCAAAAAAATAATCTCCACTTTGAAACAACAAAACATGCTGGAAAATACAGTGCTTATCGTCACCGCGGATCATGGCGAAGAGTTATGGGATCACGGCAACATCGAACACGGCCATTCGCTCTATAACGAATTACTTCACGTGCCCCTTATTTTCGCCGGGAAAAAGTTCAAACACAAAGAGATAGAAACCCCGGTTAGTCTTATCGACCTGTTCCCTACGGTTCTCGATCTAACGAATATAAAAACAAAAAAATTCACCCCAGCGGGCAGTAGTTTATTAAAATTACGCAGCCGCCCTGTTTTTGCCACCGGCACTCTTTATTTGGATGAGAAGTATAGTGTCATCAAAGACGGTCTGAAATTGATTTTCAACTCCGGCAAAAATAAAAACAAGATGCGCCTGTTAGGCCCCAGCAGTGAAGAGAAGTACGAGCTTTTTGATCTAAACAGCGATCCTTTTGAAAAACGCAATTTTTACAGCGAAGAGTCCGCGGCATTTTCAAAGTTAAAAAAAGAGTTGGATAAGTTTATAAAATTAGCGCTGCCGTCGCAAGGCAGAAAGATATCTATCGAAAAAGAAAAAAAGATAAAAGAGCAACTAAAATCTTTAGGTTATTTATAGAAAATTTGCCTCCGGCGGCCCTGCCGGGTGACGCCCCCATT
>JAGLSW010000273.1 GCA_023135565.1 Candidatus Aminicenantota bacterium
CCCGGCAGGGGCCGCCGGAGGCAACATGATGCGCGCCGCACCCCCGGAGGCTCATGTTTCTTTGAACTCTGCGCTGCTGAATTTTAAGGTCGAAAATTGCCCGAAAAACTTATCCAACTCTTCAAAGTGGTTATGATTATTATTCGCCAGGATATCGAGATAATATTTTCCCGGTTCCGGTTGTAGTTTTTCCAGCGTTGGTTTTAAGAGTTCTTTCTCGTCTCTTGTTTGGATAGCATCTTCGATTGCTTCGATGTGTTCATCGCTCTGCAAGTCGCCTAAAAGCCAGAGTTTGTAGAGGTCCAGGACTGCTTTGTCGTCTTTTAGAAATTCTTTTAAGAGCAAATTTAAGTTCGAGTTGTTTTCACCTTTGATTTTTTCGTTGATCTTGACGTCGAAATCCACGATCAACCGGTACTTTTTCTTCATTGAAACGCTCCTTGATATTGATTTCCCGATTCTTTTAAGAAATTCTTTTAGGTGAGGCTGCATTATAATGTATTTAGTAGATAAAATCAAGCTTTTTGATTAATTTTTTACATTTTTTCTGCGCGCAGCCTATTAAAATGGTAATTGAAAAAATCTTTCATCTATGATATAGTGTTTTTCCAAGACTAAGCTTGAAAGAACGTCATTTAATGAAGAGTTAAACATGCACGCAAATTATGGTTATAAAGACGGTTCGGGTGATTTTTTCATCGCCATAGACACTGAAAAATGCGGCGGCTGCGGCGATTGTGTGGTGGCCTGTCCTGCCGGTGTGCTGGAATTGGCGGAAGACGACTTCCACATAGATGCGGAAGTCGATGTGGCTGTGGTAACAAAAGAACATTCCAAAAAAATAAAATATTCCTGCGCGCCTTGCAAACCTTCCGGTTACTCTATGGATGATCTTCCCTGCGTAAAGCCCTGCGCCCCGAAAGCAATCATCCATTCCTGGTAAAACGCATATAAGCAATATTGTAGACTAAAAAAAATCATGAAAATAACGGTAGAGTTTCTCAGTTTACCGCAGATCAGTAAAATTGCCGGCGGTAAATCTATTGTTTTCGATTTTCCCGGCGGTACGCTGCACGAATTAATCGAAGCCATCGCCAAAAAATACGGTGAGAAAGTCGGCAAACTGCTTTTCGATGATTCGGGCAAATTGGACCGGATTTTCAAAGTGCTGCTGAACAAAAAAGACTGGATATCCCACGACAAATTGGATAGAGAATTAGAAGACGGCGACGGCGTCACGCTCATGTTGTTAGTCGGCGGCGGATAGGGCCGCCGCAGCAAGAAAACCCCCCACCCCTCGGCGCGGGCAGCCTATAAAGGGCTTTCGAGTAACAGGAAAGCGTATCGCTCA
>JAGLSW010000274.1 GCA_023135565.1 Candidatus Aminicenantota bacterium
TAAGCCGCTTCGCGGCAGGGAGTGTTTTTGATTTTAAACCCCACTCGCGTGGGGTGGCGATAAGCTGCTTCGCCGCAAGAGGCAGCGTGTGAGCGCTTTTGATTCTAAGTTATAAAAAGTTTTGATTAAACTTTTTCAAAAGTTTAGCCCCCGGCAGGGCCGCCGGAGGCAAGAGCATATCCCGGCATGTAACATAATGTTACACACCGGGATATGCTTTATTATCAATGATATGCGTTGTTTCTCGGACCGGTTTGCCCGGGCAGTCGTAACAAAACGTAACACCTTGTAGAGATCGCAATATGCTGGATAGATAAGCGTAAAGGGGAAAGAGGGTTGCGGCGCGGCATATTTTTGTAACATAATGTTACAGTAAATGCAGTAAACCTGTCTCTTTTATATTAACTATATATATTACTCCTACTTTTTTTTGTGATGTGAAAGAATTTACTGCCCGGGAAATCGTTTTTTGATGATTTTTTTGATAATTTGCGTAAAAAAGGGGATGCGGGCCGTATTTTGGGGCAGCCGTGGCAGGTATGGCATCATAATTGCTATACTATTCACCTGGAGGAAAAACATGAAAAAAAAGTTTTATCCGATTATTTTAGTTATCTTAGGTATGGTCTTTCTGGGGAGTATAAATTCTCCCCGTCAAACAGGTATTATCAAGAGTGATGCGCCGGGTGTGAACGCCCGGAACGCGGCTGCGGGCATGGTGACCCCCGATCTTGATTTCGGGAAATTCCCGCTTTATTTTATCGGCAACCAGGGCCAGGTGAACCGGAAGGCGAAGTTCTATGCCAACGCTTCACGCTATACCCTGTGGCTGACTAAAGAAGGTTTGGTTTTCGACAGTGTTAGGCGAGAAAATCACAAATCACAAAACTCAAATTACAAACAAATTCCAAATTCCAATTCTCAGATTACAAACAAGCTCCAACCTGATACGAAGGGCATCGACAGCGCAGGGCGCGAAACGCAGAACTCCCCTCATCATTCATCACTCATCACTCATAACTCAGCCCCTCCCAGTTCTCGTGACGTGTCAAGATTGATGTTTATCGGCGCTAACAAGAACCCGGAGATTATTCCATTTGAGAAATCCGAACTCAAAGTCAACTATTTTAAAGGCAGCGATAAATCCAAATGGAACTGCGATATTCCCACCTCGCAGGCAGTTTTATACAAAAGCCTTTATAAAAACATCGACTTAAAAGTCTACGGCATCGAGAAACAGGTCGAGTACGATTGGATCGTAAAGCCCGGCGGCAGCCCGGCGGACATCCGGTTCGTGTACAAAAACGTCAAAAGCACCCGCATCGACGAAAAAGGCAACCTGCTCATCGAAACCGCTTTCGGTGAGATGGTTCACAAGAAACCGTTCGCCTATCAAGAATCGATTGCGGGAACCGGAACGGCGCATAATCTTGCCTCTCAAAAAGGGCTGCGCAGCGAAAAAAACTCGAGAATCCCGGTTGAGGTCACGTTCAAGAAAACCGCTGAAAACACCTATGGTTTCTCGGTAGCCGACTACGATAAAAGCCGTGAATTGGTCATCGATCCTCTTATCCTGCTGTACTCCACCTACTCAGGGGGCGGCGGCGAATGTGGCTACGGCATAGCTGTTGACGGCAGTGGATATGTATATGTGACAGGGCGGACGTACAGCCTGGATTTTCCCGTAGTGAACCAGTACCAAACATACTCAGCGGGACTTACTGATGTTTTTATAACAAAACTCGATACCACCCGGGGCGGCAAGGGCAGCCTGCTCTATTCTACCTACTTAGGGGGCGGGAGTTATGATGCCGGTCATGCCATCGCGGTTGACGGCAGCGGCTGCGCCTATGTGACGGGGTATACGTACGGTACGGACTTCCCTACTTTAAACCAGTACCAATCATACCAGGGTGGCCTTATGGATGCCTTTGTAACAAAAATCGATACCACGAAGAGCGGCCCGGACGGACTCATCTATTCAACTTGTCTGGGCGGAGATGGTGGTGACATCGGTTATGGTATAGTAGTAGACGGCAGCGGCATTGCCTATATAGCCGGGAAAACATGGAGTACGGATTTTCCCGTCTTGAACCAGTATCAAACATTCCAGGGCATCGAGGATGCTTTTATAACAAAACTCGATACCACGAAGAGTGGAACTGCCGGGCTGCTTTATTCTACCTACTTAGGGGGCGGGAGTCATGATTACGGTCATGCCATCGCGGTTGACGACAGCGGGTATGTATATGTGGCCGGGTGTACGAGCAGTTCTACTTTTCCCATGTTGAATCAGTATCAAACATTCCAGGGCGGTGAGGATGCCTTTATTGCAAAACTCGATATCACCCAAAGCGGTGCTGCCGTTCTTGTCTATTCCACCTGTTTAGGGGGCAGTAGTTATGATTATGGTAATGCAGTCGTGGTTGACGGAAGCGGGTATGTTTATGTGACAGGGAGGACACTCGGTTCAGATTTTCCCATGTTGAATCAGTATCAAACATTCCAGGGCGATGATGATGCCTATATTGCGAAACTCGATACCACGAAGAGTGGAACTGCTGGGCTGCTTTATTCTTCCTATTTAGGGGGCAAGCGCGATGATTACGGTTTTTCTATCGCCGTAGACGCCGGCGGCTGTGCTTATGTGGCGGGCTATACGAAGAGTGAAGATTTTCCCCTATTGAATGAATACCAAGAAAAACAAAATGATTATGATTCATCAAATTATGGGGATGCTTTTGTTATACAGGTAGACACTACCCGGAAAGGGGCTAACAGTCTTGTTTATTCTACCTGCCTGGGTGGGGATGACATGGAGTATGCTCTCGGAATAGCATTAGACGACAGCGGCAGCGTTTATCTAACCGGTGAGACAAGGAGTTCTGATTTTCCCCTCCGCAATCAGCATCACGGGTACCAGGACGGTGAGTATGCCTTTGTCACGAAACTGACATACCGGTTACGGCCTACGGTGACCACGTCGACTATAAGCTCGGTGACCATGACTTCCGCTTCCTGCGGCGGCAATGTGACCTCGGACGGTGGGGCGGAAGTTACCGCCCGGGGAGTTTGCCGGCATACTTCAGCAGAGCCTACTACATCGGATCGCTTTACTACGGACGGGGCGGGTACCGGGGCTTTTACCAGTTCCCTGGCCGGGCTGAGCCCGGGTACAGTTTATTACGTGCGTGCCTATGCCACAAATTCCGTAGGCACCGCTTACGGGCAGCAGCGAAAATTTAGAACGTTGAATATTGTGCTCTTGCTCTCCGCTTCGCGGGAAAGCGAATCGGCCTGGCTGCTCAGGAGAGAATACGGGAAATTGGCGCCGGCAGTGGAAAATCCCCACAACATCGCGGTGGGACAATATATTATCTATAGAAAAGAAGCGGACGGGAATTATCAACTGCTCAAGGGGATTCCCGGTTCTGAGCTTGCCTCCGCCGGTTATGAATATCTCGATAAGTTTCTCCATAAAGATAGATCCTATACTTATAAATTTATCGCGGTAGACCCCAAAGGGGCAACCATTAAAGAATCCAATGAGATAACGATTTGAAAAATGAAATCTACTTTATCCATAGAGAAATTGCTTTAATTATTTAGAAGGAGGAAAAAATATGAAAAAAAAGTTTTATCCGATTATTTTAGTTATCTTAGGTATGGTCTTTTTGGGGAGTATAAATTCTCCCCGTCAAACAGGTATTATCAAGAGTGAAACGCCGGGAGTGAAAGCCCGGAACGCGGCTGCGGGTATGGTGACCCCCGATCTTGATTTCGGGAAATTCCCGCTTTATTTTATCGGCAACCAGGGCCAGGTGAACCGGAAGGCGAAGTTCTATGCCAACGCTTCACGCTATACCCTGTGGCTGACTAAAGAAGGTTTGGTTTTCGACAGTGTTAGGCGAGAAAATCACAAATCACAAAACCCAAATTACAAACAAATTCCAAATTCCAATTCTCAGATTACAAACAAGCTCCAACCTGATACGACGGGCATCGACAGCGCAGGGCGCGAAACGCAGAACTCCCCTCATCATTCATCACTCATCACTCATAACTCAGCCCCTCCCAGTTCTCGTGACGTGTCGCGGCTGATGTTTATCGGCGCTAACAAGAACCCGGAAATAGTGGCTGTAGAAAAAGCCAAACTTAAAGTCAACTATTTTAAAGGCAGCGATAAAACCAAATGGAACTGTGATATTCCCACCTCGCAGGCAGTTTTATACAAAAGCCTTTATAAAAACATCGACTTAAAAGTCTACGGCATCGAGAAACAGGTCGAGTACGACTGGATCGTAAAGCCCGGAGGCAGCCCGGCGGACATCCGGTTCGTGTACAAAAACGTCAAAAGCACCCGCATCGACGAAAAAGGCAATCTGCTCATCGAAACCGCTTTCGGTGAGATGGTTCACAAAAAACCGTTTGCCTATCAAGAACCGTTTCCGGGAACCGAAGCGGCGCAGAATCTTGCCTCCCAAAAAGGGCGGCGCAGCGAAAAAAATTCGAGAACCCCGGTTGAGGTGACGTTCAAAAAAACCGGCAAAAACACCTATGGTTTCGCCATAGGCGACTACGATAAAAGCCGTGAATTGGTCATCGATCCCCTTATCCTGCCGTATTCCACCTACCTTGGGGGTGGGCGTACTGATCACGGTTATGGTATCGCAGTTGACGGAAATGGTTATGTGTATGTGACCGGCTATACCTCCAGTTCGGATTTTCCCCTCTTGAACCAGTATCAAACATTCCACGACCGCACCGATGTCCTTATAACAAAGCTCGATACCACCAAGGGCGGCAGCGCCGGACTTATCTATTCCACTTACATAGGCGGAAGTGACTATGACAGCGGCCTTGGAATAGCAGTTGACGGCAGCGGTTGTGTCTATGTGGTCGGGTGTACGGACAGCCCGGATTTCCCTACCTTAAACCAGTACCAGGCATTCCAGGGGCGTGGGGATGCGTTCGTGTTAAAACTCGATACCACCCGGAGCGGCACAGCCGCTCTCCTTTACTCTACCTGTTTGGGGGGTGAATCTGATGACCTTGGTTGGGATATAGCTTTAGGTAGTGGCGGCAGTGTCTATGTGAGTGGATATACAAATAGTGATTATTTTCCCATCCTTAATCAATACCAGGCAAATCAACCGTATCGAGATGCTTTTGTGGCAAAGCTCGACGCCACGAAGAGCGGCGCTGCCAGCCTGCTCTATTCTACCTATTTAGGGGGAGAGTACCGGGATTATAGTTCTGGAATCGCAGTAGACGGCAGCGGGTATGTGTATGTGACAGGGGGTACTCAGAGTACGGATTTTCCCGTGTTGGATCAGTATCAAACATTCCAGGGCTATTATGACGCCTTTATAACAAAACTCGATACTACGAAGAGCGGTGCAGCCGGACTCATCTATTCAACCTATCTGGGGGGAGATGGTGGTGAAGGTGGCCGTGGTATAGCAGTAGACGACAGCGGCAAAGCATATGTGACGGGATATACATTGAGTACGGATTTTCCCGTGTTGAATCAGTATCAAACATTCCAGGGCAGTGCGTATGCTTTTATTACAAAGCTCGATACCACCCGCAGCGGCGCAGCCGGTCTCCTCTATTCAACCTATCTGGGCGGAGAAGATGGTTCCGAATATGGTCGTAGTATAGCAGTTGACGGCAGCGGTTGTGCCTATGTGACCGGGGAAACCTTCAGTTCGGATTTTCCCGTTGTGAACCAGTACCAGTTATACCAGGGAGGTTATAGGGATGCCTTTATTACAAAGCTCGATACCACCCGGAGCGGCAGCGCCGGTTTTATCTATTCCACCTGCCTGGGGACTAATCGTATGGATGGTGCTTATGGAATCGCCTTAGACAACAGTGGAAACGCTTATGTAACCGGGGGTACATGGAGTTCTGATTTTCCCCTCTTTAATCAATACCAGGAATATGGCGGCGATGACGGTTATAGTGAGCCTACTGATGCCTTTGTTACAAAACTGGCATACCAGGTTCGGCCTAAGGTAACCACTTCGGCCATAACCTCGGTGACCATGACTTCCGCTTCCTGCGGCGGCAATGTGACCTCGGACGGAAACGCGGAAGTGACCGCCCGGGGGGTGTGCCGGCATACTTCAGAAAAGCCTACTACATCGGATAGCTTTACTACGGACGGGACGGGTACCGGGGCTTTTACCAGTTC
>JAGLSW010000275.1 GCA_023135565.1 Candidatus Aminicenantota bacterium
CAACAACGTTCCGGGAATTTCCACACCCCTATATGGGCAAATTTCGATACCTTGACTCCGGCGGGGATACGGCGCATCCACCCTATTAGCCTCCGGCGGCCCTGCCGGGAGCCAAACTTCTGAAAAAGTTTGATCAAAACTTTTGTTTAAGGGGGATAAGGGCTGGTCCCCCCTCATAGGCTCCCCGCGCCGCGGGGTTGAAAAAGTTTGATCAGAACTTTTGTTTAAGGGGGGCGCTGCTTCACGATCCGCTGTGTCAAAATATCCGGGTACGCCGCGACTCAGATACAACTGACCGATGTCACCCAACCTCCTGCCGGATACCGGGTCCTCCGCCATCGCCCAGGGCAAATTAAGTATCTCCGTATCCTCATGCTCCAATCTCAGCAAATAATAATCACCCGAATTCTCTATCTTTTTCAACAAATCACATAATTCCGGCGTACCCTTCACAATCCGCGATAATTCAGCTTCTAAACCCGACAACATCGCCAAACTTAAAGACTGACCCTCTTCTAAATAAGCAATCACTCTGCCGTTCAAGACTTTTAGATTTTCTATCTCCCCAGCGGAAAGATTAAGTTTTATGGTTTCTCTTTTCATCCTAAGCCTCGACCCCGGTCTGCCTGAGAAATCGCTGTGCTTCTTTATCCAACGGCGCTTTGCCTTTCACCTCAACCGGCACCATCTCATCACAGTAAGGACAGAAGGCTTCTCCCGAACTCTCTACTGCTTCGCCGCCTTCTTCTACCTGGAAAACCTTCTCGAAAATATGCCCGGCATGGGCAGCGCACTGCACCCGGTACTTCACTTTTTTTGTTTTTATATATTTCATTACTATTTCCTTCTGCCTCATCTTTCTACTAAATTATAAAGCAAAGAAAACAAAATGTAAAGCCTGGGAAATCCCCAACGCCGGCTAAAAGCATAAGACGAATAGGACTTGTAGGACTAATGCTGGGCAGGTTCATGGGCTGCGGCTACCGCCCCCCTCTGTGCTCTCTCTGTGCTCTGTGGCTAATTAAAAACTGAGTTTTAACTGCCAGTAAAAACGGAATTCCGAATACTGCTGCGTAACCTCTTTTAGCCACCCTTTCCTTTCGATGCCTTCACAGGCCAGGAAAAGCTTTACCGGGCTGCGCCCTAAAATATAACCGATAGCGGCTTTGTACACCAACCGGGAATCGTTCAAATTACAATCATCATCTAACCAGTCCTGGAAACGGTCCAGCCCTTCGATGGAATCATAATATTGATACTTTAAGCTGCCTTCAAGTTCGAAATTCCGGTAACGCACTCCGGCGCTGCCTGAAAGGGTAAAACCGAAGGCATAATAATAACCGTAATGAACCATGGTGGTCTTCATCCTGGGATTATAGATGTCGTTGGTAAGCGAATATTTGTTCAAGGAAAGCGCATTTATCAACGCAAAATCTAAATAAGCGCCGAGAGATAACCGGAATTGAGCCTGCCCCGAATACACAGTAAGGTCCAATGCCGGGCCGATTAAATTAATGATCGCCATTTTATCGGAAAATTCCGTGGGCTGCTCTGCTTGCTCTCCACCGGCAAAATCATAATGATATTCGGGAATATCATAATAAGCCACGGCTCTCTTTTTAAATAGGTCGAAAGCCGACGCTGCGCCGAAAAAGAGGCTGTGGCCTCTCAGCCGGTTTGCCGCGTCTTTTTTTATTTCCTGGCGGAAACGCCCGAAAATAAACGCCCTGGTGAAAAAGTTATACTCTTCCACGCCGTTTTCGCTGAAACTCAGCCGGAAGGCCATCCGGGTGAACATGGTATTATTATGATAGCGGTTGATTTTGTTTTCGCTTGCTTCCCCGAAACCGGGTATGGTATGTAAACGGATATCGATTCCCACATCGAAAAATTTATTGTCTAAGTCTTCATCGCCTGTATAGTCTAAGGTTTGCCCGCCTAAAAAGAAATCGAAACGGGGTTTATACAGCGGATCGTCGAATGACCGGCGCCATTTCCTGCCGCCGAACAGTTCGCTGAGGGCCATCATCGGGTTCAACAGCATTCCCAGCACCCTGGGAATACCTTTCTGATCCTGGAGGTATCTGCCGATCTGGAACATAGGTTCCCCGATGGGCATGCCGCCGATGCCGCTGAAAAAATTATCGTTAACGGAGATCACTTCGCGCCATTCGGTGACGTATTCCCACCAAAAAGATGAAGCCACCTCGAACAATACCGATTCCAGGATATTCAAACGGTGATACCTGGCGAAATTATAGTAAATAGCGCCGGAGAGGCCGTGCGTCCAGTTGGTCAGAAAAGGGTTGGAATCGAATTTGTTGCCTTCAAATTGAAAAATACGCCTTGATTGATCTTTCCAGTTAAGTTGGAACTGCCAATCTTCCACCCATTTAGCGTACTCTAACCAGTACCTGGTCGAGTCGATCAGCCAGACGCCCAGGTTAAACAAAATAGCGCGGCCTAATTTTTTCGATTTTACTTTTTTGGCTGGCTGGGGGGCTTTGTTCTCAGGCTCCCGGCTGGTAATAAGACCGGCGGTGGAATCGTTTTCGATTTTTTTGAAGGCTTCTTTAGTTCCCGTATCGTCGATGAGCAGGACAGGCCTGTCAGCGGTGAGATTAAAACGGAAACTCTTTATAAAACGATCATAAGAGAAAAAATCTACCGCGGTTTCATCCTGGCCGGATGCTGCCGGGGCTAATGAAACGAACACGAAACAACTCAAGACAAAAAAAGAAAGCACTTGTTTTTTCAATTCAGGACTCCATTATTGGCGAAATAAATTTTAAGTAAGAAATTTTAAGTAAGGGTAAAACTATCATAAATAGGCCCTGATGTCAACCGGGGTGCGGCGGCTGCTGTCAGCGGGTGAGCGCCTTTGATTTTAACCCCGTGCGCACGGGGAGGCGATAAGCGGCTCCGCCGCAAGAATCAGCGTGTGAGCGCTTTTGATTCTAATTATAAAAAGTTTTGTTCAAACTTTTTCAAAAG
>JAGLSW010000276.1 GCA_023135565.1 Candidatus Aminicenantota bacterium
CCCGGCAGGGCCGCCGGAGGCTATAGGGAGTACACATGAAACTAACAGGTGAACAGATAATCGGAACGGAATTTTCAAAACAAGGCAAGCAAACTTTTAATGCCCTGAACCCGGACAGCGGCGGGGAATTGTCGCCCGTTTTTTATGAAGCCACGGCAGGAGAAGTAGACCGGGCAGTACAGGCTGCTGAAAAGGCTTTCCCTATTTTTCGCGGTAAGACGCCTAACGAAAGGGCCGGTTTTTTAGAAAAAATAGGCGAAGAAATCTTAGCTCTTGATAACGAATTGATCGAACGCTGCAAAGCGGAAACCGCCCTGCCGGAAGCCCGGTTAGTAGGCGAAAGAGGCAGAACGATCAACCAGTTGAACCTTTTTGCCGCGGTGGTGCGGGAAGGTTCCTGGGTGGGAGCCAGGATAGATACCGCTGTGCCGGAACGGCAGCCCCTGCCTAAACCCGGCATCAGGCAGATGCGTATCCCTGTAGGGCCGGTGGCTGTTTTCGGAGCCGGGAATTTTCCTTTGGCATTTTCTGTTGCCGGCGGGGATACCGCCTCAGCCCTGGCAGCCGGGTGCCCGGTAGTAGTCAAAGCCCATCCTGCTCATCCCGGTGCCTCGGAGTTGGTGGGCCGGGCAATAATAAAAGCCGCTGCCGCAAGCGGTATGCCTGATGGTGTATTTTCCTTAGTGCAGGGGCAGGCTCCGGCAGTGGGAATGGCCCTAATCGAACATCCTTTGCTAAAAGCCGTCGGTTTTACCGGTTCTTTTAAGGGAGGCAAAGCCATCTTCGATGCCGCGGTCAGGCGCAGCGAGCCCATACCCGTGTATGCGGAGATGGGCAGTTCCAACCCGGTTTTTATCCTGCCCGGTGCGCTGGAAAAGCGAGCAGAAGCCATTGCCCGGGGGTTGGCTGCCTCGGTCACTTTAGGAGTAGGGCAGTTCTGCACCAACCCCGGTTTGGTGACAGCGGTAAAATCCGCTGCTTTTGAAAAATTTGTGGAAAAAACCGGGGAGCATCTTTCTGTTTTGCCGCCGGGAACAATGACCTCCTGCCGGGTAAAAGATAATTTTGCCGCCGGTATAGAGGCGTTAAAAGAGACCGGGACAGTCGAAATTTTCAGCGCCGCTGAGAAAGGAGAGGGCCGCTGCGCTGTGCCTGCTTACCTGCTGCGAAGCGAAGGCAGGAACCTGTTAAAAAATTCCCGTTTAGCGGAAGAGGTATTCGGTCCCTCGACCCTGGTTGTTGCGGCAGCCGGTCGCGAAGAGTTGTTAGAGATTGCCGCCGGCTTAGAAGGTCATTTAACCGCTACCATTCATGGTGAAGAAGAAGAGTTGGTGGAGTACCGTGATCTAATCGCCTTATTGGAAAGAAAGGTAGGCAGGTTGATTATTAACGGGTTTCCTACCGGGGTGGAAGTATGTCCTGCTATGTTCCACGGCGGGCCTTTTCCCGCTGCTACAGATTCCCGTAGTACTTCGGTAGGCACGGCAGCCATCGAGAGGTTTGCCCGTCCTGTGTGTTACCAGGATTTCCCCCAGGCGCTCCTGCCGGACGAGTTAAAAGACGGCAATCCCCGGGGCATTTTTCGATTAGTCAACAGCACCTGGACCAAAGACGGGGTAGAGTAGGGGGAGCGATAATCGGCTTCGCCGCAGGGAGCAGCGTGTGAGCGCTTTTGATTTTAATTAT
>JAGLSW010000277.1 GCA_023135565.1 Candidatus Aminicenantota bacterium
CCGGCAGGGGCCGCCGGAGGCTAAGAGGCGGGGTGCGGCGCACTCCTTTTTTATCCATTTAAAAAGAATTTTTAAAAAAAAGCCGGTCAATTCCCGGATTGGTGAACGAAATTGAATTGCTGCTCATTATGTTCTTGACACAAAAATTACTAAATGTTAAAATTAAACTTAAATTAACTGAACTGCGGACTTTATTTCGTGGAAAGAATACACATGAAAAGTTTAGAAGGCATTAATATCAGTAAATCCTTCAATAGAAGGGTTGTTGTGAACAGCATCTCCGTAAACGTGCACCCGGGAGAAATAATCGGCCTGTTAGGACCGAACGGCGCCGGTAAAACGACAACCTTCTTGATGATACTCGGTATTCACAAGCCCGAGAACGGCAGGATTATGCTTAACGGCAAGAACATCACTAAGGAACCGGTCTACTTAAGAGCCCGGCAGGGCATTAGCTTCCTCCCCCAGGAACCCTCGATTTTTAAAGGGATGACAGTCAGGGAAAACGTACAGGCAATTATCGACATGCACCCCGATAAAAAATCCGTCGATATCCAGGCCATATTAGATGAAATGGGATTGCCGGAATTGGAAAACCGCAAAGCCTACCTGCTCTCCGGCGGCGAAAGACGCCGGCTGGAGATCGCCAGGTCGTTGGTTTTAGCGCCGGATTTTCTACTATTAGACGAACCCTTCGCCGGTATAGACCCCATCCAGATCAAAGAGATACAAAAATTGATTAAAACTTTCAAAGAAAAGGGCCTGGGAATTATCATCACGGATCATAATGTCAGGGAGATTTTAAAAATCACGGACCGCTCCTATATTATAAATAAAGGAGAAGTTATTTTCCAGGGAGATTCAGGAGAGCTCATCATAAACGAAAGGGTGCAAAACGAATATTTAGGAAAAGAATTTAGGTGGAATTAAATGGCAACAAGGTTAAGCTTAAAACCCTCATACCAATTGACGATTAACCCGGTAATTCATTCATTTATCGGATTTCTACCCTTGAACCGCACCGAATTCGTGGACAAGATCAGGAACGAAGTAGAAGCGAACCCGATGTTGGACATAGAAACGCCGGCCGAGGAAACAAGTAAAAGGGACAAAGAAATCAACACTATGGAAAAACGGTTGGAAAGAGCTGATTCTTCTTTTCTCAATCAATTCAAGGAAGAGAGTTTTTTAAAAAGAGACAGCGATAGGCTCGATAAAAACAGGGCCATAGAGCTCTTTACCGCTTCTGAAGTATCACTCTCAGATCACCTGATAGAACAGGCAATGTCGCAATTTAATAAAAAAGAATTGGAAATTGCCGATCAAATCATCTACAATCTTAACCGGGACGGTTACTTAGACATCGAGATCGAATCCATCGCCTCTTCCATGCAGACAACCCCTCAGGAGATCGATAGGATAAGAGGAATAATCAGGACTTTCGACCCCTGCGGCGTGGCTTCCAGGTCTTTAAGCGAGTGCCTGCTGGCCCAGGTGGAAGATACCCCGGAAAATAAAAATCTCAGGCTTTTGATCGAGAACTACTTAGAGGAGCTATCGAAGTCGAAATATGACGAAATAATAAAAAAACTCAAGATCGACCGGAAAGAGTTATCCATGTTAATCAATCACCTGAAACGTTTGGACCCCAAGCCCGGATATATTTTTGAAAAAGAGAGCGTAGACTATGCGGAAGTGGACCTGATGCTCATTAAAGAGGTTAACGAATATACGGTTAGATATATAGATGAAGGTATCCCCAGGATGGTGCTCTCTTCATATTACGAACAGATGATCGACAAATCGGGGGATAAAAAAACCAAATCTTATTTAAAAGACAGGCACAGGAATGCCCAGTTGTTCATCGAAGGAATTAACCTGAGAAAAACGATGATCGTAAAAATCGCCGAGGTGTTGGTCAAAAAACAGAAAGATTATTTAGATTTCGGCGAAAAATGGAAAAAACCGCTGACCATGAAGGAAGTTGCCCAGGAGTTAGGTTACAACGAATCCACCATATCCAGGTCAGTAAGCAATAAGTATATAGCCTCTGAAAAAGGACTGATCAGCTTAAAAAGCTTTTTTTCCTACGGCATTAAAGGGGAATTCGGTTTCAAACACTCGGTAGAGACCATCCGCGACAAAATAAAAAAAATCATAGAAGAAGAAGCGAAAGCAGCGCCCCTCTCAGACCAGGATATCGCAGCTAAATTAACAGATTTGGGGATAAAAATATCGCGGCGAACAATCAGGAACTACCGGGATGAAATGAATATCCTCAATTCATCTAAAAGAAAAGAGAAATATAAATTAGATGAAGTACAGCGTAAAGATTAAGGCGGACGGCGTCCGCATCCTATGAGAGACCTGGGAACTGCATCTTCGCCCGGGTTGAGCAAAAAAAAAAATTTGCAGATTTTCACAAAGTATTAATAAAAGGAGTAAAAAAAAATGAGTATTAAATTTACCTCGAAGAATGTAAAATTAACCGGAGCATTGAAAGGCTTTACAGAAAAACAGTTAAGGAATATCGAAAAAATCAGCGGCGACATTATCGATGCCGAAGTCATCGTAAGCGAAGAGAAATTAGATTTCCGGGTAGAACTGACTTTAAAAACAAAACTCCATTCCTATCATATAGAGGACCGGGATCCTATCCAGAAACAGGCCCTCAGGTCCGTCTTGAGCACTTTAAAATCCCAGGCCAAAAAGAATAAAGAAAAATTAAAAAAAGATAAAAAAAGAAAAAATAAAAGCGGCGTTTTTAAAAAATTCAGCGGCAGCGAAAATATCGACACCGGGGAAACAACCGCGGCCGGCAAGGTAACGCTCTCTGAGAATTTTTCCCGGAAACCTCTGTCCGTAGAAGAAGCCATATTTTTCTTAGAAGAGAGCGGTGAAAATGCGTATATGTTCAGGAACGTGGATACCGATAAAATAGCTGTGGTATTTTTCAACAAACAAAATTCCGTCTCCGTCATCGAAGCACCCTAAGTAATATGAAACTACACGATTATTTAGAACCCGAACTTATCATCGTTGATTGTAAAGAGTCCGGCACTGCAGATATTTTAAAGGAAATGGTACAGGGTTTAAAAAAAACAAACAAAATTTCCAATGAAGATTTAGTATTCAAAAAACTCTTAGAAAGAGAGAAATTAGGTTCTACTTCCATCGGCAGCCACGCGGCAGTACCACACACCAAATTAAAAAAGATAAAAGAGCCCATCATCTCTCTCGGTATCTCTAAACAAGGAATACAATATCATGAGAATGATAAAGAACCCGTCCATTTCATTATTTTGATACTATCTCCCGAAAATTCGCCTATCATTCACCTGCAAATCCTGGCAGCCGCGGCAGCCTTAATAAAAAAATCCAAAAAACTCATCAAAGAAATCTTAAAGGTAGACACCGCAGCAGGACTCATCGAAATTGTCAAAAAATACGAGACCTTAGATGATCAAGAATAAAGAAGGAATAGAGATCAAAGCCCTGGCCGAACAGTCCAATTTCGAGATCATAAAAGTATATAACACTAAGTGGGTGAGCAATAAAATCCTACAAGCAGGCGCTCAAAAACCCGGGCTTGCTCTAACCGGGTTCTTTCAATATTTAGATAAGAACCAGTTGCAAATCTTCGGCAAAGGGGAGATCGGATATTTAAAACAACTATCCCCTACCGAACAGGAAAAATGTCTAAAGAATTTCTTCGCGAAAAAAGTCCCCGGTGTCGTTGTCAGCGAAAACCAGGAAATAGACGAGTTTATCATTTCCACGGCAGCCAAATTTAAAACCCCTATCCTGGTATCCGCACTAAACGCGTCGCTCCTTATTCCCCGGATAATATCTTTTCTTTACCGGGATTTTTCAAAAAAGATAAAGATTAACGGCGTATTAATGGATATCATGGGACTGGGTACTTTGATAACCGGTCAATCGGGTATCGGCAAAAGCGAAGTGGCCCTGGAACTCATCAACAACGGACAACTATTGGTTTCCGACGACCTGGTAGAGTTTTATTTAAATTCCAACGACGAACCTGTAGGCCGCTCTTTAGAAAGGATAAAACAATGGATGGAAGTACGCGGATTGGGCATCATTAATATAGTCGATCTTTTTGGAGTAGGAGCGCTGCTGGAAGAAAAAAAGCTCGAACTGGTCATCAACCTGGAAAAGTGGAATCCCAAAAAAAAATACGACCGTCTGGGTGAAGGGAATCTCCATTTTTCTCTCTTAGGTAAAGAAATTCCCATGTTCAATCTTCCCGTCGCTTCAGGAAGGAACGTCTCTATCCTGGTAGAGGTAGCGGTAAAATACTTTATTTCCAGGAGAGACGGCAGCCCCTCTTTTATAGAGAATATTTACGGGAAGGAGCAAAAATGATAAAAGGAGTGATCATTACCCATGGTAATCTCGGTAAAGAACTGATCCAGGTGGCGGAGATCATATTAGAAAAAAAGACCGACTTAGATTATATTTCATTAGACTGGGCGGAAGACGGCACCAAGATGTTCAATAAGTTGGAGAGCTACA
>JAGLSW010000278.1 GCA_023135565.1 Candidatus Aminicenantota bacterium
AAAAGCGCCCCTTGCCGCCGGAGGCTCCGCGGGGAACCAATATAAAAGTATTCATAAAAATGTCCTGAAAATATAGTAAATATCTCTGAAAAAAGAATAATTCTCTATATATTCGCGGTTTATTTTGACTTTGTCGGGCCAGATTACGTCGCGGTTAAAGGCATCCGGGTCCTGCTGCCCGGCCAGGATTTCTTCTTCGTTTTTATACTTGATGGTGGCGGGGCCGGTTATGCCGGGACGCAGCGAAAGAATCATTCGGTCTTCTCCAACTAATTTGTCGGCAAAACCGGGCACATCGGGGCGGGGGCCGACAAAACTCATCTCACCTTTGAGAACGTTCCGGAGCTGCGGCAGTTCGTCGATTTTAAAGCGCCTCAAAAAAGTGCCGCCCTTAGTGATGCGCGGGTCTTTTTTCGTGGTCACAGTGGTGTCTATGCCGGGTATATTTTTCATGGTGCGCAGTTTTATCACCTGGAACAATTTGCCGCCGCGGCCTACTCGCGCCTGCTTGAAAAATCCGCCCTGTTTCGTGCTCCACGCGGCAATCAAATATCCAACCGCCATAAGCGGCGAAAACAATACCAATCCCAAAAAAGAGAACAGGATATCGAAAGTTCGTTTACAAAATTTCTGATAGAGAGTCATTTTTTACTAAGCCCGAAAACCCGAGGGGTCAGCTTTTAGCAGGTTCGAGAGCAGTTCCTGCTGTTGGGGCGACAAATCCTTCTTCCACTTGCCTACACTGCCCGGCCACACATTCTTGCATTCCGCTTTTAGGATGCTTTTATCATAAGGGAGTTTAAAATAGTCGAACATGCCGGCGGCCTGCTTAACCGGGTGCAACACAAAATTTTCATATTTTAACTGGAAACACCGCCGTGGGGCGATGCGTTTCTCAAAAACCTCCCGGCTCTTCTCTACGCAGCGCAGCCACTGGATACCACACACTTCGATTATAGATTTTGTTTTGACGATGTCTTCATAACCGGCGAATTTCGGCCCCCAGATAGATAAACTCTTCTCTTTTGAAAAAAATAACCGGTGCGCATGAGTTTTAAGATAACGGGCGGCATAAAAAGGCAAATCACCTGGAGGCACAAAGCGAACCTTTTTTAATAGATAAGGTATATCCAAAGGCGCTTCCCAGCGTTTCAGGGCCGAAGAAGCGGCATCCCGCCCATCGCGCACTATGTTGACATATAAAGCGTCGGGAAATAAGGCGTCTACATATTCCAGCCGCAGGCAATTGGCGCAGGTTTTCTCTACAACATAATCGACTTTATACTTGCGGGCAATGTTCGAGAATTGCTTCCTGGTGTATTTTTCTATTTTGGGTGTTATTTTGCCCGGCGTGAGCTCATCATCAGGAAACCCGGAATTTCCATAACGCCAGGTATAGTTGATCTCATCACAGGGCCAGGTGCCGAACCCGGGCTGCGAACTAATAATATCACGCAGCATATTAGTACCCGAACGCGGTGCGCCGATTATTATTATCGGAAAAAATTTATTTTTCATAATTTTTTGCCTCCGGCGGGCAGGGGGCGCTTTTTGAAAATACTGCCCCCTGCACCCCCGCAAAAACTTTTAATAAACCGTATGCTCAGTGTTAATTATAAACGATCCCGGCGGGTTGTTATTCCCTGCCGCGCAGCGGCTCATAGGCTGGGTGCACCGCACCCCCCCTGGAGTATTTTTTCGATGCGCTCTACCTGGATATGCCGGGTGTATCCAGCTAAATACGCTTCCCGGCCTCGCTGCCCCATTTGCTCCAACTCCTCTCGCGGCATATTGTAAAAAATCCGGGCCTGCTCCGCTAAAGATCGGGCATCCTGGGGCACAAAACTATTCCCGCCCCGGGCGTCCTGTACTATTTTGGCCGATTCTCCTGCTATGCCGCAGAGCACCGGCTTGCCGCAGGCCATGTAAGCGATTATCTTAGAGGGTATCTGCATCTTAAATACGGGCTTGTTCTCTAAATGAGCCAATAACACATCCGCTAACGCAAAATAACGGTGAATTTCTTCAGGTGGAACACGGGGAATAAAAAGCACATTCTTCAACCTATACCCGGCTGCTAATTTTTTTAATCGCTCGGATTCAGTGCCGTCCCCGATAAAAACAAACTGCAAATCAGGCGTGTCCTCGATAAGACGGGCGGCTTCGATAACCACGTCTAAGCCCTGTACTTTACCCAAATTCCCGCCGTACAGGATATTGAATTTCCCGGCCAGCCCTAATTCTTCAGCTAGCGGCTTTTCATAGGGGGCGGAAAAAAAAAGCTTCTCATCGGCCCAATCGGTTAAAAGCTTTATCTTGCTGGGATCGACTCCTTTCTCTTTTAAGTTGGTAATATAACCGGGGGAATTTACGCAGATGGTGGTGCTTTTGCGGTAGACCCAATCTTCTAAACGGCGAATTCTTTTGTACATGCGCGGGCTGATCTTTGCCCCGGCGGCGACTAAGTTTTCCGGCCATAAATCGGTCATCCAGTAGACGATAGGAGCGCCTTTGCTCCGGCTCAATAGAGCGGCGGGGAAACCGATAGTTAAAGGCGGCAGGTAAGAAAAGATGACATCGGCTGCTATTTTCCGGGTGCAGAAACGGCCTAACAGCGCGGCGGAGAGAGCAAAAGAAGAATAATTAAGCGCTCTTTTAAAAGAAGACAGGCTGTGGTCGGGAAACAGGGGCAGGCGTAGTACTTGCACTCCCCTGACTTCTTCCCACTGGTGCAGTTTCATGCGGTAGCCTTCATAGACGCGGCCGAAAGGGTGACTGGGAACAGCGGTTATCACTGTTACCCGGTGTCCCCGGGCGGCTAAATCTTCGGCCAGGGCTGCCAGGTTCAGTGGTGCGGTGCGGATTTCCGGCCAATAAAATTGGGTCAAAAATAATATATTCATAATCTTGGTAAGTCAGGTCAGATACATCTTTTAGTTTAAACCCCACTCGCGTCGGCAGGGGCAGCGTGTGAGCGCTTTTGATTCTAATCATCAAAAGTTTTGATCAAACT
>JAGLSW010000279.1 GCA_023135565.1 Candidatus Aminicenantota bacterium
CCAACTTCAATTTAATGGGGGCGTCCCCCGGCAGGGCCGCCGGAGGCTAAGAGGGTGGGTGCGCCGCACCCCGCCGGAGGCAAAGTGATTTCATGGCAAGCGTAATTTTTTTTAAAAACTTGAAAAAAATTTTTTTTTATTGTATTATAAATTTTACATCCTGAAGGAGGGTTGAAAAATGGTATTAAAAACAATGCTAAAAATTTTAATTTTGGTAATAATCGTGCTGTTTGTCTTTTCCAGCGTGAACTATGCCGAAACACAGGAAAAGTCCAACATTGTCCTCAAAGCAATGCAGGAAGAGTTGGCCCGCAGCATGCAGGTACTGGGAAAAAAAGGATCGCAGGCCCCTTATTTTATCGGTTACCGGATAACCGACACGTATAGGGCAAACATAAGTTCAGCTTATGGGGCGCTGTCCAACTGCACCGAGAAACGCTCGCGTATATTGGACCTGGATGTGCGCGTGGGCAGCCACAAATTAGACAACACACATACTATCCGCGGCAGGTATGATTACGAGTATACCATGCCCGTTAAAGTCAGCGTGGAAGATGATCCCGCTGCCATCAAAAGCGCCCTGTGGTTGGCAACGGACAAAAGATATAAAGCCGCCGTTAAAAAACTGATCCAGGTTAAAGCCAATAAAGGAGTCAGCGTTAAAGAAGAAGATCAATCGGACGATTTCTCTA
The DNA here is from genome assembly GCA_023135565.1 of Candidatus Aminicenantota bacterium. Lineage (GTDB taxonomy): Bacteria > Acidobacteriota > Aminicenantia > UBA2199 > UBA2199 > JAGLQA01. The sequence goes on from JAGLSW010000279.1 coordinate 693, forward strand.
AAGAAAAAGCGCAGGTTTACAGCGGGGAGTTTAAAACCGCCGCCCCGGAAATTGCCGCCTGGAAAAAACGGGTCAAAGAATATTCCGCGATTTTTAACGATTATCCCAAAATCTACAACGCCTGGGTGTCGCTGCGAAGCGCAGCAGAGAACAAATATTTTGTCAACAGCGAAGGCACCTCCCTGCAGCATGGTTATACCCGCTGGCGCCTGGGGATCATGGCCAGGACAAAAGCGGAAGACGGCATGGAACTTTATAAAACAAAATCCTTCGATGCCCGCGACTTAGAAAATTTACCGGATCATGAAACCCTAAAAAAAGCGGTTTTGAAGATCGCAAAAGACTTATTGGCCCTGCGGGAAGCGCCTTTGATGGAACCCTTTGCCGGGCCAGCCATCTTGTCGGGCGAAGCCACCGGGGTTTTTTTCCACGAGATTTTCGGCCACCGCATCGAAGGTCACCGCCAGAAAGATGAAAGAAACGGGCAAACTTTTACCAAAAAAATAAACGAACAAGTCTTACCCACTTTTATCTCTGTATATGACGACCCTACGCTGAAACAGTTCAAAAAAGTAGACTTAAACGGCCACTATCTTTATGATGATGAAGGGGTCAAAGCAGAACGGGTAGATGTAGTACAGGACGGCATTTTGAAAAACTTCCTCATGTCCCGGTCGCCTATCGAAGGGTTCTCCCGCTCAAACGGCCACGGCCGCGCCCAGGCTGGACGTCACCCGGTCAGCCGCCAGGGGAACCTGGTGATAGAGCCTTCTAAAACCGTCAGCCGGGAGAAACTGCGCCGCATGCTCACTGCCGAATGCAAAGCCCAGGGTAAACCCTATGGTTTGTATTTCGACGATGTAGTCGGCGGGTTTACATTCACCGGCAGGTTTTTACCGCAGTCTTTTAATGTCACCCCGGTTACGGTTTACCGGGTTTATGTAGACGGCAGGCCCGACGAATTGGTCCGGGGCGTGGACTTGATCGGCACTCCCCTAACCTCTTTCAGCAAGATAATCGCCTGTGGAGAGGATTTTGGAGTTTTCAACGGTCAATGTGGGGCGGAATCGGGCAGTGTGCCTGTATCCGCCGTAGCCCCGCCTGTTTTGACAGGTCAAATCGAAGTACAGAAAAAGTACAAAGCCTCAGATAAACCGCCGGTGCTGCCGCCGCCGCAAAGGAGGGAAAAATGAACAAACGAAAAAAGATTTTTGCGAGTTTAGTTTTTATAATACTGCTGCCGCTGGTTTTTTCGCCGCTGCCGGCAGGGGAAAGGGAAACGGTTATTTTATCCGCTGTGGGCGATGAACTGGCCCGGTCGATGGGCCAGCTCGAAATCGAGAACATGAAAAAACCCTATTATTTAGAATACACCATATCGGACCGGCAAGTATTAAGAATCGACGCCACGTTCGGATCTCTCACCCGGTCGGAACAGGTTCATGATCGCGTGCTTTTCGTCGGGCTGCGGGTAGGCGGTTATGATTTTGACAACAGCGCCTTTTTGAACCGGGAGAGCCTGTATGCTTTTTACCGGGGTTCCCGGAACATATCCCTTGAAGATGATTATAATGCCATCAGGCATGATATCTGGTTGGCCACGGACAGCGCCTACAAAGAAGCATTAGAGCAGTTGGCTGCCAAAGAAGCTTTTATCAAGAACAATATCCAGGACGAAAAAATACCCGATTTTTCTAAAGAAAAGAGCATCCAGTCTATTTCCCCCGCAAAAACCGTCATAATAGACCGGGCAAAGTGGGAAAAAATCGTCAAAGAGTTATCGGCGATATTTCGCCTTTTTCCAGCCATCCACGATTCGGCAGTTGAAATGCGGGTAAAGATGACCCACAAATATTATGTCAACAGTGAAGGAACGAGAGTCTGCCAACCCCAGCCTTTGGTCACCCTAACCGCCCATGCCGTCACCCGCACAGCCGACGGCATGCAATTGCGACATTACGTTCCTTTTTATGCGCCCGGCACAGACCAACTGCCCGGCGAAAAGCAGTTAGCCGCCGGGGTGAAAAAAATGGCCGCGGAACTGAGCGCATTGGCCGCGGCGCCCGTCCTGGAGGACTATATCGGCCCGGTGCTTTTTACCGGCCAGGCTTCCGCCGAGTTGTTCAAGCAGGTATTGGTGCCCCAATTATCCGGCGAGCGTCCGCCTCTCACGGAACCTTCCCTGGCAGAGTTGGCGGTTTCCAGTAAATTAGTGCGGCGCATGAACCGCCGGATACTGCCCCGGGAAATCTCCATCAGCGCCGACCCCACCCGTGCTGTTTTTGGCAAAGAGGCTCTTATCGGCGCATATGAAGTAGATGACCAGGGTGTACCGGCCCGGCCCGTGCAGTTGATCGAATCGGGATTGCTGCGGACGCTGTTGATGTCCCGGCGGCCCCGCAAAGAGATCGTCCGGTCGAACGGACATGCCAGGATGGGAGGCGGCGGTAAAACCGGCGTACAAATCGGGAATCTTTTTATCACAGCCCAGAAAGGCAAAACCTATAAAAAGTTAAAAAAAAATCTGCTGCAAATGTGCAAGGATCAGAAACTGCCTTTCGGTTTGATCATTGCCACAGTAGATGATCCTGCCATAACCGGGGCCGGAAGTTCCGGTTATTATATGATGCGGCGGGGCCAAGGCGACCGGCAAATGACGGCCCCGGCGGTAATGTACAGGGTTTATGCCGCCGATGGCCGGGAGGAATTGGTCAGGGGCATCACCATCAGTGAAATCGACTTAAGGAGTTTAAAAGACATCATCGCAGTAGGCAAAGATTATTATGTGCATCATTGTTTACTGAACCCGGGAGGCGGATTAGGCCGTTTTTCTTTTGCCGGCAGCGGTGGAGGTTTGCCGGTATCTATCACGGCCCCCTCGGTATTGATCGAAGAGATCGAGTTTAAGAAGATCGAAGCGCAGCGTAAGAATCCGCCTTTGCTCAAGCATCCTTATTTCCCTGATAACCGTTGATTTTAATCGTATAGACACCGGTGAAAGATAACCGTGCCGAAACGTTGACAAAAAAAAGATTCTATACTATATTTGTAGTAGTTCTCATATAAGCGCAAAACAATTATGAACCGATTGTTTGTAGTTGACGCAGGAGTGTCTAAGCTGTGAGTGGCTGTACTGATTTCGGGTAAGACCTGGAAAACATTTTTTATCGACAAGAGGTTGACAAAAGTTACACCACGCATTATTATATTAGCGTAAGTTTGTGGTGTAAAAATGAGCATTGAATCAAACATCAATTATTTGGATTATGAGATAAAAAGCAACAGGCAGAGAATTAAATTAATGGAAAATTACCTGGAAGAAAATCCATCTGAGTCGATATATAAAAGGAAAGTCAAGCAAAGAATCTATTATTATAAAAAATATAGGAAACATGGGAAGTCGGTTTCGGAATACTTAGGCCCGGGAAAAAGTGATATAGACAAATTGCTAAAAGAATTAAAAGCTAAAAATTTAAAGCGCTTTAAAATCAAAGAAAATTGCCAAAAACTTAAGAAGATTAATACCGCCCTGGAAAAACAATTAGAGATTGCACGAAAAGCATATGCAAATGACTGATATAGAAAAAGAATTCTGTTTACTACTATCTGCTTTCAGTAAGCACAATGTGCTCCAACACCTCGTATTGATCGGCAGTTGGGCCCTAAAGGTTTATAGTGAGAATTATCCGGTAAAACATTTTCCTTTTAAAACAAGCGATGTGGATTTTTCAATAAAAGACCCGCGAAGTAAAACGAAGAAAACATCGCCATCTATTCATGAAATACTTACAGCAAGAGGTTATACACCTGAATTCGGGTTAATATCGAAAGCAGAAAAATATATCCCCAGTCCCGAATTTTTTGAAAATCAATTGGACGTTGACTTTTTATGTGAGTATGGCCGTCATATTAAGGAACCATACTCCATTAATGGATTGGGGGTAAAGGTGACGCCTGTATCTTACCAACATATATTGCTGGATAATACAGTGAGTCTTCAGTATAAAGATGTTTTTGTTATCGTACCCAGGCCGGAATATTGGGCGGTGCACAAAATTGCTATATCTCAAAAAAGAATTGGCAAAAATGCGAAAATCAAAATGATAAAGGATTTAGAGGGTGCGGGTATAATAGTAGACTTTTTAGGTGAAACTCACATAATTAAAACAGCAAACCTGTATGCCGGAAAATTTAATAAATTATTTGAGAAAGGTTGGAAGATTTACAAAGAAAAGTTTGGAAATTTATTAATAGACACAGACAAAGATGTTTGAAGGGATTTTTTATAATACTTCTTTTTAGCGGTACTCCCTGGGCGGGGCTGTGTGTGTGTTTGCATCCAAAGGCTGTACCTGGGATAGCGAAATCATGGGCTAAGATAGTAAAAAAATGATTTGTGATGTATAATAAACCATCATGGTAAAAGAAAGAGATTATGAATTTCTAAACGAAAAAGTAATCGTCCTCTACGATAAGCTGTTCCCGCTCTATATCGTTCGTGGTGAGAAAAATTTCTTAGTAGATGCGGGCACTGCCGCCGGCGCACCCAGGGTCTATGAACGCATCCGGGAAATTTTAACAAATGCTGCCTCCGGCGGCAAGGGGGGCTTTTTTGAAAAATCGCCCCCCTTGACCCCCCAAAAAACTTTTGATAGCCCCGGAGTAAACGAACGTTTGAAAATCGACACCCTGCTGTTAACTCATACCCATTGGGACCATACCGGAGGCGCTTTCTATTTACAAGAAAAATACGGCTTTAACGTGATCGGCTCCCGGCTGTCCGGGGCGCTGCTGCAAAAACGAAAAGTGCTGGAGGTTATCGAGTTCATGAACCTGCAGTATAAAAGTACGTTAAATGATTATTCCGAATCCCATTTCGATCCCCTGCAAAACATAGAATCAGTAAAAGATGGAGACACTATCCGGGTCGATGCGGACAGCTATTTCCAGGTGCTGGCGACCCCGGGACATACCAGATGCTCGCTTTCTTTTTTTATGCTGCCGGAAAGAATACTGTTCCCCGCGGATGCGGTGGGCTTAATTGCCCGGGACGGCAATATCTGGCCGCTTTTCTTTTCAGATTACGCTCAATATGAACAATCTTTAGAAAGGCTTATCAGTCTACAAGCGGAGGTGCTGGCTTTTTCTCATAACAAACTCATAAAAGGAAAAGAAAAAATAAAAAAGCATTTAGAAAATTGTCTAATTAGAACCCGCAGTGTAAAAGATAGAATCGTGGAACTGCTGAAAAAGAACCCGGACCCGGTTATTACAACAGACACTCTTTATGAACAGGAGTTTGCCGACTCGCCTTTTATCGGTTCCCAGGAGAGTTTAAAAGAGAACCTCAAAGCCATGGTAAAAATCGTATCCAATCCCCGCGGCGCGAGGAGCCTATGAGGGGAGTGTCTCAGGGCAGAAAAGCGTTTCGCTAATCAAAAGTTTTGATCAAACTTTTACAAAAGTTTGGCCCCCGGCAGGGCCGCCGGAGGCTGGGGATGTTCTTATCGGCTACAAATAGCCTAAAGACTTTAGTTTCTCTTCTATCTCTTTTTCTTTTTCCGGAGTGATCTTTTCGCCTTTCAACGCGCCTGCTGTGGCGATAAATCTTTCCAGTTCTTTTTTTAGCTCTAAAAATCGACTGCCGGGAATTTCGTTTAAAAGATTAAATTTCTCAAAGGGGTCTTTGTTTAAATCGTAGATTTCGTATTTTTCGCCGGGTTTGTAACCGGTCAGAGTATTTTTCCCCTTCTTTTTGCCCGAATTAAATATTATTTTTAAACCGTTTTTTATTAAAGCGAATTTTTCGTCCCCGTAGAGCGTGCCCGTAACAAAAATTGACCGGTCTCCGGGATTGTTGATTCCTTGCCTTCGGCGACCAGGGGGCTTTTTTGAAAACTCGCCCCCTGGACCCCCAAAAAACTTTTTATTACCATCCAGCAAACTGCGTCCCTGCGGGCCGGGACGCGCCGATGAAACGCCCGCTGTATCGAGAATCCCAGGCAGCAGATCGATCAGGTTCACCGGGGTTTCTATTTTTTTGGGGGAAAAGGGTTTCCCGAAAATAATCAGCGGCACATGAAGCAATTCGTTATAAACCGTATGCCCATGCTCGAAAGAGCCGTGTTCCCAGAACTCTTCGCCGTGATCCGAAGTGATTATCACAACCGTATTTTTGAGTTTTTTCCTGTTTTCCAAAAAAGTTATTATCTCTTTTATGGCGGCGTCTACAAACCTGAGCTGCCCATCATAAAGGGCTTCTAAGTAATATCTATCGGAGTCCGGGAAATTTCCCTCCGCCGTTAACGACCGCACCGACTCCACGAAAATAAAACCGGGTTTAAGTAACGACGTTTCGCCTTTTTTTAGAAACTGTTTATTAAAGCGGTTCTTGTGGTAGGGCAGGTGCAGGTCCATATAATGAATATAAGCAAAAAACTTTTCGTCTTTTATACTTTCGTCAAGCGAGCTTAGAAATTCCCCGGTTAACTCTTCCGCCCTGCTTATACCGACAATCGTTTCAAAACCCTGGTCGAAATTAAATTTACTGCTGATATAGGGATTGCCGCCGTGAAAAAAACAGGTGCGGTAACCGCTGTTTTTTAGAATTTCAGCAATAGTCAGCGCCTCTTGCGGTAAGGCGTCATCATGATTCAGCGCACTGTGCCGGTTGGGGTACAGGGAGGTGAAAATCGAAGCCACTGCCGGTTTTGTCCAGGGGGCGTTAGTGTAGGCTTTCTTAAAGAGAACCCCGGCGGCGGCTAAACCGTCGATGTGCGGCGATGTCTTTCGCCCGTAACCATAGCAGCCGAGATGGTCCGCTCTTAAACAGTCTATTGTGATCAGGATGATATTCGGCCCGGGTGGTTCTTTTTTCGTGGAAGCAGAGAAAAGAATAAGGGCGCTGAGAATCGAAAAAAGCAAAATCATAAAAAAAGCAGCCCGGGTAAAATGTTTAATTTTTACGGCTTTGAATAGGTTTTCCCAATTTGTTTTTATCAGCGCCCAGGCTAAAAAACAGGTAAAAAGCAGCACCGCTATATTGAGCAGCACGGCCCCCAGGTTGAAACCGGCAAAAGTGCGGCTTTTCATGATCCACTGCCCATAAACCAGCACTAAGAAAAAAGTGCAGACCAGGCAGGCAAAATAAATTTTTAATCTCTTTTTATTAATGATGCGGAAATCTATTTTAATTTTGACTGCCGGGGAAATAAAAAACTTCCACAGTAGGTAAAGACACAGGAAAATTAGGTCTATTAATAATATGGCAGTTATCAAATCCAGCAGCGGGTCTTTGAGATTTAGAGCGATGAGCCGGTACATTTTGTGATAGAAATATTTGTTGGCGCTGATGTGGGACAGGGTGAGTTTTAGTTGAGCAAAATGAATAACGATGCCGCATACAAAGGCCAAGAATGTGCTTGTAAATATAATTTTAGCTGTTTTTCTCATAACACCGTCATGCCTTCGGCGACCAAAAACCTTTTTGAAAAAAGGTTTC
>JAGLSW010000028.1 GCA_023135565.1 Candidatus Aminicenantota bacterium
CTTTTGAAAAAGTTTGAACAAAACTTTTAATAATTTAAAATCAAAAGCACCACCCTGCCGCGCAGCGGCTTATCAGCCCCCCCGTGCGCACGGGGTTACCGGCTTTCTGAGGGCAGCCAGAGGTAATAGAAACCGGTTTTTAAGGTGGGCAAAAGACCCCGTAAAGCGCTTATCTCCACCGAAAAAGGATTGCCCTGGCTGTCTACATTGGCATAAACATTGGTTTTCCGCGAAGGGTGGTAAGTATAAGCCGTAACTTTGGCGGCCGGGATTTTAGCCAGGGAGAGCACTTCCTTTAGGGCATCGTTAAAATAACCGATCTCGTCGATTAGCTTCAATTCAAGCGCCTGCCGGGCATGATATACGCGGCCATCGGCTATTTTCTCGATCTCTTCCATAGAAAGAAAGTTCTTACGGCTGCGGTGAACAACCTGGAGAAACCTGTGAAAAATCAGGTCAACCATGTCCTGCATATAGTCTTTTTCTTCCTGGCTTAAATCTTTAAAAGGGCTGCCTGCATCTTTCATCTTTCCCGATTTGATTACATTTATTTTGACGCCGATTTTTTCCAACATGCCTTTAAAACCGGGCAGGATGGCGATTACCCCGATGCTTCCGGTAACCGTGGTGGGATGGGCTATAATCGAGTCGCAAGCGCAGGACACATAATATCCGCCGGAAGCAGCTACCCCCATCATCAGCGCCACTACCGGCACGTTGGTCTTTTCCTTGAACTGTAAAACCTCGTTATAAATAATGTCGCTGGCAGTGCTTTCGCCGCCCGGTGTGTCTATCCTGAGAATAACGCCTTTAATCAGCGCATCCCGGGAAGCTTTTTGCAGTCGATAAGAAATATCGGAAAGCAAGTCGCCGCCCCTGTCTAAAAGACCGGGATTTCGTTTGGTAGAGATGACGCCGTTCAGATCGATGACAAGGATTTTTTCTTTTGCTTTACTGTCCAGCAAAACCACTTCCTGGATCTGTGCTTTGCCCATAAAATCTAAGTGCACTTGCGGCGCACAACTGGAAAGGACTAACAACAATATAATCAATACTATCTTAAAAAACATTTTTTCTTTCAATTTAACCTCCTGAGCTTTAATTTAGCGCACCTTATTTTAGGTTTCCGGATATTTATATAAACCTGGATGAATAAGTTTTCATTGAACAAAATTTTTGCTTTCAAAATAGAAATCGTCTTCTCCTCGATTTCATATGAAATAAGAAATTGAAATTCTCGATAGATAAGTTCTAACTGCTGGATAACATTTTCAGTGGATTTAAACATCACCTGGATTCTAAAAGTCTTAATTCTTCTTCTAAGTCTTCTACAGCCGTAACAGCCATATCCCAATCAAAGTAATTTTTTTCTAACTCATAAGCCATATCTTTGCCTTTTTGAGATGTCTCGAACTGCATAAAGTCTGATTTATATTTACTCTCAAAATGTTTGACTTTTATCATATATATTTTTTTCTTCCGGGTAATTTCATTTCTCAATATTTCGTTTAGACTCTCTTCCACTGTTTTTTTGCGTGTGTGCTTTATTAAAATATTCTTGATGTTTTCGCTGACTCTAATTACTTCTTCCATATTTACCTCTTATACTAAATAATAGTGCTAATGCCGGGAAATGTCAACTTTTTTTTAATTTTCAGTTACTAAAAATCAACCGGGGGCTTTCTTTCGTTTTAGCTTTAGTACGGAATGCAGGTGTACGAACAGGCGGGTTAAAAGAAAAATCAGTATCGAGAAAAAGATAATCGAAGCCCCGGATGGAATCTTCAATTGGTAAGAGAGAAATAAGCCGGATATAGAAGATAAAAAACCGAAACCGATAGAATAAAATATGATTGTTTTAAAATTTTTCGAGAGTAGGTTGGCTGTGGCCTGGGGAATAGTCAGCAGCGAGATAACCAGTATAATGCCCACCACCCGGATATTAATCACAATAGTAAGGGCTGTCAGGCTGATGAGCGTGTAGTTGATGAAGCTTACCGGTAAACCCTGGGTGCGGGAGTACTCTTCGTCGAAAGCAATAAAAAGTATTTCTCTAAATAACAGTAAAAAGAACAAAACGATAATCAGGGTTAACCCGGCCATTAGATAAAGATCAAAAGCGCTAACTGTCAGGATATTGCCGAATAGATAGGTCATCAGGTTGGCGGCATACCCCGGGGTGATATAAATAAACATGATGCCCACTGCCATGCCGAAAGACCACATGATGCCGATTTTGGTGTCTTTTCTCAGTGTGGATTTCCCGGGAAAGGCTTCGATGCCGATAGCGGAGAGCACCGCAAACGCGGCGGCCCCGAGGATGGGATTAAAACCGAAATAATGAGCGATGCCTACGCCGCCGAAAGAGGCATGGCTGATACCGCCGCTGATAAAAACAATGCGCCGGGTAACGATATAAGTGCCGATAAAACCGCAGCTAATAGCAGCAAATACCGCCGCTAACAAGGCATGAAGAAAAAACCGGTAGCTGAGTAGTTCAATCATTTTTTTTCTCCTCTCCCCGGCAGCGATCGCAGGCATCATAGGCATGTTCATGATCTTTTAATACGCGGTGAGGCAGGTGGCCGTGGGTGATCAAATCTATCGGACAGCCGTAATTATCGAGAAGCTCCTGGGTGATTTCGCTGGAATCATGATAGTAAAGCCCCTGGTTCACACAGGCAATGCTCTTTACATGAGAAGAAATCATGCCCAGGTCATGAGACACCAGGACAATAGCGATTTCTTTGTTTAATTCTTCTAAAATTTCAAAAAAATTGGCTTCAAAGCCTTTATCTACAAAGGTGTTCGGTTCATCGAGCAGCAGCAGGCGCGGCGCAGAGATCAGGGCCCTGGCCAGGAAAACCCGCTGCATCTGGCCGCCGGAGAGTTCGCCTATGGGTCTCTTTTTCAAATGGAGAATACCCATGCGTTCCATTACTTCATCGGTTTTTCGTTTATCTTCCTTTGTTAATTTGCGGCAGAAAGACCGGGAGCCTGCGGCACAGGTCAATCCGGAAAGAACCACATCGTATACGCAAATAGGGAAATGCGGATCAAACCTGCTGGCCTGGGGCAAATAA
>JAGLSW010000280.1 GCA_023135565.1 Candidatus Aminicenantota bacterium
CTGCGGCCTGTTGTCAAAAACTGAATAGTTACGTAATTTTGTTTGAGTTTGTTTGCTGCGCTGTGATATAATGTAAAAAGCAAAACTAAAGGACGCAGCATGAAACGACGTGAATTTTTTAAATCTATAGGCGGTATCGGCAGTGGGTTCTTACTGGCCCCGGGGTTAGCCGCGCTTCCCTCGCTGCCTGCTTTTAAAGAAACCTGTGCCGGGAAAAGCAGGGACGAAGCGTTTTGGAAATTTTTGCGGGAGCAGTTTTTGCTCCCTAAAGACTATACTTATTTGAACACCGGCGGTCTCGGTTCTTCTCCGCTGCCGGTTAGAAATAGAGTAAAACAGGAAATGGACGCAGAAGATGCCCACCCCGGCCCCTCGCATGACGAAAAAAACTGGTGGAAAATCAAAGAGAAATGCGCCGCTTTATTAGGAACAGGAGTTAAAAAAGAAGAGCTCGCGTTAACCGGCACAGCCACGGAAGGAATCAATATTATTCTTAATGGCCTACCTTTAAAAAAAGGCGATGAAATCATCACCTCCACCCATGAGCACGTGGCCTTAAACGTTCCGCTCCTGAACAAAATAAAATCAGCCTGCCTCGTAATAAAAACCTTTGTCCCGGACCTGAGAAATAGCTGCGGCTGCATCGAACGTATCGAAAAATTGGTCACCAAAAAAACGCGCCTGATATTTACCAGCCATATTACCTGTACTACAGGCCAGGTATTCCCGGTTAAAGAGATCGGCCAACTGGCAAAATCTAAGGGTTTGTGGTATGCCCTCGACGGCGTCCAGGCAGTCGGTCAGATACCGGTGAACTTGAAAGAGACCGGTGTGGATTTTTATGCGGTCAGCGGTCATAAATGGTTGTTGGCCCCCCGCCGCACAGGTATCCTGTATGTGCGGCAAAGCCTGTTGGACACCCTCAAACCCACTGTATTGGGCACCTATTCCAGTGAAAATTATGATTTGAGAAAACACCGGATAGAATTACATCCCACTGCCCAGAGGTATGAATACGGCACCCAGAACGAAGCTCTTTTTTACGGCTTAGGAGATGCGGTAGATTTTATTACTACCATCGGTATCGGCGCTGTCCGGGACCATAATAAACAAATCGCGGAAAATTTCGTCAAAGCCCTAAAAAATATCCCCGGCGCGGAGCTTCTTTCTCCCGCGCAAGAAAAACACAGGTCGGCGCTGATAAGTTTTAGAATTAGAGGCCGGGAAAGCAGCAAGATTTGCACATTATTGGGGAGAAAGGGAATTCGCGTGCGCCATGTACAAGAAGCAGGTTTAGACGGCATCAGGGTGTCCTTTCATGTGTACAATTCTAAAAAAGAAAGCGACAGGCTCAGCGAAGCCCTCAGGGAAATAACCCGAAGTACTTAAGAGATAAAATGATCGGAGAAGTATTAGGCAATTATCGCATCTTGAAAAAGTTCGATCAAAACTTTTGTTTGCCGGGGCTGGGGATTCTGAATAATTCGTAGAGGTACGTGCCGGGTTCTACAACCACACCCCTGATCTTCTGCCGTACCTCGTTAAACTTCGCCCGGAAGGCTTCTTCACTGCCGAAATAATTAAAATTCCTGTGCAAAAAATAAAGAGCGGAGATATAATGCGGTTCGACTGCCGCGGCTTTCAAGGCTTCGGTTTTTGCCGCTTCGCTTTCGTTAAATTCTAAGTAGACCTGGGCTTTGTGCATCTTAATAAAAGGATCAAATGGGGCGATCTCTTCCGCTGTCGTTAGGGGAGAGATGATCTCCGCCAGGGAAACGTAATTCAGACCCTGCTTTTCTTGAAATTTTTTAAACAAAGAATAATAAAGGTCCGATTCCAGCAAATAGGCGCCGGGAAAATAGCGGTTTAAGCGCTGTACTTTTTCCAGGTTATGGAGAGTGCGATTAAAATACTTTATGTCGGCCGATTCCCTGAAGTAGTCGGCAAAATGCCGTGCCTGCCGCTGATAGATTTCGGCATTCAAAGGGTTAAAATAGGCTGCTTTTTCCAATAAAGCTGCGGCTTCCAGGGGGTCTTTAAGGGCCTGTGATTTTTTCACCGCCCTGTTGGCCAGGAAAGGGAAAAAATAGCATATAATCAATACGAAAATCAAAGAAAAAGTGGTCACCAATTTGGCCTTAAAACTAAAACTCTTAAAGGTCATTCTTTGCTCAAATAGGTCTTTTAACAGGAAAACAAACAGGAAAAAGAAAAAGGCATGAAAGATAATATTAAATAAAAAAGCCTGGAACATTAAGTACAATATCAATATTTTAGTAATATCGAATAGGGAAGAGGAGAAAAGTTTTTTAAAAATAAAAAAGAGCAAAACCAATAATGTGATTAGTCCTAACACCCCGGTTTCCGCTAAGATTTTCAAATAGTCGTTGTGGGGCTGGCGCGGTACTTTGAAATAATTTGCCGGGCCTTTTGTCTGCTTGAAATTGTACTTCGGGGAAACCTCGGCAAAATTATCTAACCCGACACCGGCCGGGTTATCTTTAAAGATAGCAATCGGCACCTGCCATATCTGCACCCTGTCAAAGGCGTAAGGGTCCTTTTTTAAGGAAAAATAAAAAGTATCCCTTACCGGGTTGGGAATAATAAAGGTCAAAATTGCCAGGATTATAGGGATTAAAACCAATTTCTTTTTTTTCAGGATAATCAGCAGCAGGCCGAAAACCACAATGCCGATAAAAGCTGCTTTAGAACGGGAAACATACACTCCGGCGCTGTTTACCGCCAGTAATATTAAAAATCTTATAATACAGCGCCTTTTTATTTCCACGGCAGCCTGATTCCCCCCCCGTGCCGGGCGGACGGAGCCCGCACCCTCTGAGGGGCCTGGGGAATGCACTTTCAACCCACTTGACCCATGAGCTTGTTTATTTAGCGATCTGCCACGAAGTTTTTGTAAAAAGCGGACGGCGTCCGCACCCTCTGAGGGGCCTGGATGAAGTATTCGTAAAAAATAATATAACAAAATCAACACCGCGATGCCGGAGATGATACCCTGGCGAATGGTGTTGGTAAAAAAGAGGGCGGTTTTATCATTTAAGGGCAGGAAGTGGTGTATAATATTGATAAGCGAGAAAATAGAGATCATGTAGGATAAATAAAGAAGATATTTGTCTTTGCTGCTCCTGTCGAAAAAAAACAAAATAGCGTAAAAAGAAATTAAAAATACATCCGCATAAAAATAAATCGAGCGGAAATAGTAAATAGAAAAAAAGATCGATAGGATTAAAATGAGGTTAAATAACGTCAGCGAGTGCGAAAAAGGAGAAAGTCCGATGTTTTTTAACGAGAGGACCTGCCTCAGGGAAAACAGCACGACCAGGACCGCCAATCCTAAAAAAAATAGATAAGAGGTCTCTTTACCCCCGCTTTTGGGGTAAAATAGCAGCCAGGAAAGAAGGGCCAGCAGTTCAATTCCCGGGTTTAACGAGCGCAGCCTGTAAATTATTCTCGATAGAGTCATACCACCTCTTGTATTGAAGGTTTAGCCGGTTTTTTTCACGCGCTTTCCCGGCGTAGTAAAGGGCGCGTAGATACTGCTTCCTTTTATAAGCGATCCTCGATGCCAGGAAGTTGGCAAAACCGGCGCCGGGTAAAATTTGCAGCGCCCTGTCTACATAATGTTCGCAGCGGGGAATGTTATTGTTGTGGTACTGGATATAAGCACATCCGGCCAGGGACCTTATATTGTAGGGATTTATTTTGAGACTTATGCCATAATTATTCCCGGCTTCAGTATAATCCGCTTGATTCAACCAGAAATCGCCCCTATGCCGGTACATGTCGGAAAAATTTCCCGCCGCCAAAAACAGCCCCAAAAAAAAAGTCAAAGCCATATTTAATTTGAAGCCGCGCTTATTCTCCACGCTACGGCGGTAAACCTGGGATAAGCAAACTACCCCCACGACAGCGGCGGAAAAAAAATAAAAGCCGATATCTATCAGGTTGTAACACAGCAGTATAAACAATGCGGAGATATGCAACACCTTTTCATTTTTCCGGTAGTCGCGGGGCTTTAGTTTTTTCCGGCAACAAAGCAGCAGCAAAAGAATAAAAAAAGGAAAGATAACACCGGACTCGGCAGTAAACTGCAAAATAAAATTGTGCGCATAGATAGAGCGAGCTTCGTCGGGTAAGATAAAATAGGAAATTTGCGATTCGTAATTTCCCAGCCCTTGCCCGAAAAAAGGATTTACTTCAATCATCCTGACAGCTTGTTTCCAATTGGAGACTCTTAGTTTTACCGGTTCCAGTTCTTTTGCCTCAGAGAAACGCAGCCCGGTTACCAGGAAGAAAAAAAACACCAGCGCCATCACCGCGGGGGCCAGGAATTTAAAATCTAAGATTCCCGATAAGATTAAATAGAGCATTATCCCGGCGGACAGGTAAAGAATTCCTCCGAAAGATTGGGTGAGAATTAGGTTAAAAAGCCCCAAAAGCAGCAAGATCATCCAGCCGGCGCGGTTTTTTACGCCCCGGGATTTTATCAGGTAATGAAAAATAAACAGGATTAATACCGCGCACACGATGGCGTACAGTGTGGGTAAAGCAAAAATAGAAAAAATTCGCCCGCTTTTTATCCGGGTTATTAGAGCCTGGGAATAAAAATTATCGCCCGGGGAGAGACTTTTTAAATAGTGAGGGAAAAGGAAAAATTTTTGAAAAACCCCATAAGAAAAGATGATTACGGAAACCCCGGCCACAGCAGCCTTGAGGATTTTATTTAGATCGAATCTCCTTAAAAGGAAGAAAAGAGAGATAAAAAAAAGGAAATGAAGCAGCCGGCTGAAAAAAAGTATTTTCGTTTCGCTTACAGCGAAATTGATAACAAAAAAAAAAGCGGCCGGAAAATAAATCCAGCCGCTTTTTTTCATTCGTAGGATACTTGAATTATTTAACTTTCGGGCCGTAAATGAATGCACCTTCGGAAAAGATGATGTCGTTTTCAAAATCAGCCATGGCGATGGAGATGAACTGCCCCGGTGAATGGTTCCAATCGAAAACTCCGCCTTTACCGCCGGAGCCGACGGAATAAGTGTCGGGGACACTGGCGATGGTTCCGCCGCGGTCATAATGCCACACGAAATTCCATCCATCTACCCTCGGTACCCTTTTGATGAAGTGGGGCTCGAGATACACTAAGCCGGTGAAATCGGCTGCGTTAGGTACCATAGACATAGTTTCCAGGTAAGCGGCGATGCCGTTACCGATGGTCTTCATGTCGCCCATGGTTGCTTTCTGTTTGCCTTTCTGGAGAGCGGTGAGCAGATTCGGTATTGCGATAGCAGCGACGATACCGATGATTGCTACAACGATTAATAACTCGATTAATGTAAAACCTTTTTTGTTCATTAAATCCTCCTAAATATGATTTATTGGGTTTATTTTATTTGGCGCGCTTGCGCACCACCACTTTCTTTAGCAAGTTTTATGCCAAAGTGTCGAATGGCCTATACAGCGGGTTTTGAAAGTTCCCACCGGAAATCCAGGGGGGAACTGCCGCTTTTTGTGACAAAAACTGTCACTTGTTTTGACAAAAATTGTCACTGCCCGGCACGGATTGGAGTCATAATGTTAAAGAACAACCTTTTTTTTATCTCCCTGGTTTTTGCTGTCTTTCCAGGGGAGCGCCGTACCTTTTTTTCTCCCTACTGCCAGTATAAAATCGCTGGATATCTCTTTGGCTTTCATCAAAGTGTCTTCTACGGCGAAACAGAGCCGCAGCAGTTCCCGGGTCAGGGGGTCCTCCCCGAGAAAATGATGAGCGATTTCGCTAAAGAGGAGATGCAGGACAGCGCCGCCGGTCTCTTTTGTTTCGAGAATCTCGAACTCCCGGCGCAGCGCAGGCAGGATGTCGGCGGAGTCGGCTGCTTCGGAAGGATCGCGCAAAACCATAGTTAAACGCCCGGGCCGGTGAACCGGTTTTTTTAGGACGCTGCTTTCCCATTTTCTTTTGTACCGGGCGGGCAAAATATCCAACAGTCCGTTCACTATCGCCAACTGCCGGGCGCTCCACTGGAAGCGGGTAGGGCCTACGAAATCGTATACCAGCAAATACCCGCCGGGTTTCAAGCTGCTGTTGGCCCGGCGCAGGATCTTTTGCACGGGGTAGAAATGGTGCAGGGAACCTTCAAACAGGACCAGGTCGTAACGCTCTTTTTCTAATCCTAATTTTTGCACATCGGCGGCGGTAAAACGGACGATATTGTCTAACCCTTTGCCCGCGGCTGCCCGGACTGCGTGAGCGATGCGGCTCTCCGAAATATCGAAAGCGTCGATGCGTTTAAATATGCCTGTTTCCGCCCAGGCTATCTCGTTCTGTCCGCCGCCGCATCCTAAAGAAAGGGCGGTCGAATCGCTGCAATTTTGGAAATATTTTTCTTTGATGTAGCTGCGGTGGCCTACCGCAGCGTCGCCGGAGATCAGTTCGTTCAGGCGTTCCTGCACCGCCGGGATATTCACCCAGTGCACCGGCGGCGCCCCGGTATGTTTCCAGGTTTCTTTAATTCTTTTTTCTTTTTTGCCCAGGATTTTGCCCAGGATCGGTTTGAGACGTCCTGCTTTGACTTTCTCGAAAAACCTGACGAAATCATGAATGTTAATTAGATTATTAAACATAGTTATTTCTTGCCTCCGGCGGGCAGGGGGCGCATTTTGAAAAAACTGCCCCCTGCACCCCCGCAAAAATTTTATTGAGCGATACGCTTTTCTACTCGATAAACGGCTATCGTTGGTTCCTGCCGCGAAGCGGCTCATAGGCTGGGGACGCCGTCCCCCCGCAAAAACTTTTGTTGAGCGACACGCTTTTCTATCCTGAGAAATGCCCTTTATCGGCTGTCCGCGCCGCCGCGGTTCGGTAGAGCAGCAGGGCCGAAAAAACAGCGGTTCCGCTGGCAATCACAGCCGGTAAGGTGTTGCCGTAAATCCAGAAACCGACGGCAAATAACGCACTGTAAATCAGGAACAACCCTAAGAACACTTTTAATAAATCGCGAGGGAAACTCCATTTTGCGTCTAAGTGTTGAGACACATCTTCGCCCGCCTCCCGCGCCTCTTCCAGCACCCTGCGCCAGCCGGGGCCGCCGGGGTGTGTTTTGCGATAAAAGCTGAGCAGTTTTTTTTTATCCGTAGGTTTGGTCAGCATGGTCACCGTTATCCAGCCTACAGTGGTAATACCTACCCCGAT
Source organism: Candidatus Aminicenantota bacterium (assembly GCA_023135565.1). GTDB lineage: Bacteria > Acidobacteriota > Aminicenantia > UBA2199 > UBA2199 > JAGLQA01. Next base: position 7,205 of record JAGLSW010000280.1, read on the forward strand.
AAGCAGTTTTTTCCATTCGATCAATCCGGGAAAGCCCAACCAGCCATGAATAAACTCGAAATAAACCGCCACTAAAAAAGATATAATCATAGCCGAAATTTCACTGGCCGCATTGATGCGCCACCAGAACCAGCGCAGCAGGAACAACAGCCCCGTGCCCGCACCGATTTGCAGCAGGATATGGAACGCCTGCAGCGCGTTTTTTAACAGCAGGGCGACTACAGCCGCCAGGATCATCAACACCACGATAGAGATACGGCCCACCAGCACCAATTCTTTTTCAGTCGCTTCTCCGGCAGTAAAATTTCTAAAACGCCGGGAAAGTTTGCTGAAAACACCGGCTTTTTTGTCTTCCCCGTCGCTATCATCACCTTTATATGTTGGGGGCGCCGCCTGCCTGAGGAAGCGTTTGTAGAAATCGTTGACGATGTAGGAAGCGCCCCAGTTCAAGTGGGTAGAAATAGTAGACATAAAAGCCGCGATCAAGGAAGCCACCACCACCCCTAACAAACCCGCCGGTAAAAAAGTCAACATAGCCGGGTAAGCCATATCGTGTTGGACGATATCCGCCGCCACGCCGGGAAAAGCCTCCCGTAAAGAAGCCAGGTCCGGGAACACCACCAAAGAGGCCAAAGCCACGATAATCCAGGGCCAGGGGCGCAGTCCATAGTGAGCGATATTAAAGAGGAAAGTTGCCCCCACCGCGTGTTTTTCATTTTTTGCCGCCAGCATGCGTTGGGCCACGTACCCGCCGCCGCCCGGTTCCGCGCCCGGGTACCAGACGCTCCACCACTGCACCGCTATAGGAATAATAAAAACCGTAGTCAGCAGAGAAGTATCCGAAAAATCGGGCAAAATCGAGAGTTTGCCGGTTAGGTTCGGGTGTGACAGCAGGGCGTCTAATCCGCCTACCTGGGGGAGGTTCACGGCCACGTAAGCAGCCGCCACTGATCCCACCATAGCGATAGCAAATTGAACGAAATCCGTAATCAGCACACCTCTCAGGCCGCCCAACAGAGAGTATATGACAACGATGATAGAGGAAATAAGAATGGTTTTTAGAGGAGAGAAGCCCAGCATGATGCCGCCGATTTTGATAGCGGCCAGGGACACGGTAGCCATAATCATCACGTTAAAGAAGACGCCTAAGTAGAGGGAGCGGAAGCCCCGTAAAAAAGCCGCCGCTCTGCCGCTGTACCGCAGTTCATAGAACTCCACGTCTGTCAGCACGCCTGAACGGCGCCACAGTTTGGCATATATGAAAACGGTCACCATACCGGTGAGGAGGAAAGCCCACCACATCCAGTTACCTGAGACGCCGTGTTGGCGGACTAAGTCGCTGACTAAGTTGGGAGTATCGGTAGAGAAGGTAGTCGCCACCATAGAGATTCCCAGCAGCCACCAGGGCATATTCCGGCCGGAAGCGAAGAATTCCACCGAACTGGAACTTGCTTTTTTAGTTACGCTGATACCGATAATCAATGATATTACGAAAAATGCGATAATCGAAATCCAATCGACCCATTGTAGAATCATGAAATGCCTCCGTAGGACGCGGTGCGTCACCCTCTGATCCCCAGGATGGGAACCCTAAAGCTGGAATGGTGCTCTCCAGGCGAAAATGCCACTTACGGTTAAACTATTACCCGAAGGAAGCATTGTAAAAGAAAAACCGGCAAAAATCAACCCCGGCCCGCGGGTAGGGCAGTCCCTGCCGGGGGCCAAACTTTTGTTTAGCAAACGTTTGTGCACCCTGTAGACGTTTGGGGGTTTGCCCGGACGTTACGCTTAACAAAAGTTTTTCGGGGGGTCAAG
>JAGLSW010000281.1 GCA_023135565.1 Candidatus Aminicenantota bacterium
AAACTTTTTCAAAAGTTTGGCCCCCGGCAGGGCCGCCGGAGGCAAGAATAAAAATATATATTTGCCTTCGGCGATCAGGGGGGCTTTTTTGAAAAATCGCCCCCCTGAACCCCCCAAAAAACTTTTGTTGAGCCGCTTTGCGGCAAGAATTATTTGGAGATAAAAAAATGGCACTAACCGGATTACAGATACAAAAACTACTACCTAAAACCAACTGCAAAGAATGCGGTTCCAACACCTGCCTGGCCTTTGCCATGAAACTGGCAGCCAGGAAAGCCGAAATCTCGATGTGTCCTTACGCATCGGACGAAGCGATACAGACCTTAGGCGCAGCCTACGAACCGCCCGTTAAACTAACCGCTTTAGGCACAGATAAATCTTTAAAATTAGGCGAAGAGACCGTGCTCTACCGCCACGAAAAAACGTTCGTGCATCAAACCGCCTTTGCCGTCAACATAGACGACACTGAAACACCAGAAACCATCGAACAAACCCTACAAAATATTAAAAACTACGTATTAGAGCGGGTAGGCGAGGAGATTCACATCGACATGGTGGCAATCACCCAAAAAAGCAAAAACAGCGACACCTTCGTCAACCTCTCTAAAAAAGCCTGGGAAATCACGAAACGCCCCCTCCTGCTGCGCAGTCCCGACCCCGCGGCCCTAACTGCCGCCGCCGAAGCTGTGAAAGGTTCCCGCAGTGTGCTGTGTTCCGCCACCGCGGAGACAGCCGACGAACTGCGAGCCGCCGCGCAAAAGAACGGACATGTGCTCGCAGTCACTGCCCCCGGCCTGGATGAACTGGCAGCCCTTACCGCCAAACTAAAACAAGATGGCTTTAATGATCTGCTGTTGGAATTTCAAACTCATTCGTTGGCCGAGCAGTTCCAGACCAACACCATTTCGCGGCGCGCCGCTATAAAAGACAATTACAAACCCTTCGGCTACCCCACGGTGACATTTTTAGATTCCACCGCCGGTGACCTTTTGGAAAACGCGGTACCGGCAGTCAACGAAATCTGCAAGTATGGCGGCATCTGTGTACTGCCTACTTTTGACCCCGCTCAATTGGTTGCTTTGATGACCCTGCGGTTGAATATTTACACAGACCCGCAGAAACCCATCCAGGTAGAGCCGAAGATATATCCCATCGGTGAACCAAAGCCGGACTCGCCGGTATTTGTTACCACTAATTTTTCGCTCACATATTTTATCGTCTCCGGGGAGATCGAGAACAGCGGCATCAGCGCTTATCTTTTAGTACCCGAATGCGAAGGCATGAGCGTGCTTACTGCCTGGGCAGCCGGGAAGTTTAGCGGTGCTACTATCGGCAAGTTTGCCAAAGAGATCGGCTTAGAGGATCAGGTAGACACCCGTGAGATAATTATTCCCGGATATGTAGCGCAGATCAGCGGTGAATTGGAAGAGAGTTTGCCCGGCTGGAAAGTGTTGGTTGGTCCCCAGGACGCCGGTGACCTCGAAAGCTTCATCAAAGCGCGGCTGAGTTAACCCCATACGCACGGGGAGCCTATAAGTTGCTTCGCAGTAGGAGCAGCGAGTGAGCGCTTTTGATTCTAAACCCCGTACGCACGGGGAGCCTATAAGTTGCTTCGCCGCAAGGGCAGCGTGTGAGCGCTTTTGATTTTAAATTATCAAAAGTTTTGTTCAAACTTTTTTAAAAGTTTGGCCCCCGGCAGGG